>DAOLNX010000094.1:0-12554 GCA_035416785.1 Smithellaceae bacterium
CGCCGGACTCCAAATCCGGATGCTGGGGGTTCGAGTCCCTCCTGGCCTGCCAGTTTTCTCCCGAAATAAGGCTGAGAAATAATGGACAAGATCAAGTTGTATGCGGATAAGGCATTGCAGTTTTTTTCCCAGGCCAAGGCAGAGCTGAAAAAAGTTACCTGGCCGACCCGGCAGCAAACACTGGCTTCTACAGGAGTGGTTATGGTGATTGTGGCCGTTATGGCTCTTTATCTGGGAATTATCGACTTAATTCTCGCAAAAATTGTGAAATTCATATTGGGTTAACTTCATGGCTTTTAAATGGTATGTGGTGCATACTTATTCTGGATTTGAGAATAAGGTCAAAATGAGCCTTCAGGAAAGGATAGAACTGGCTGGCGCCCAGGAATTTTTTTCCGATATTTTGATTCCGGAAGAAGATGTGGTGGAGTTGATTTCAGGAGAGAAGAAAACATCCAAACGCAAGTTTTTCCCGGGTTATATCCTGGTGCGAATGGAAATGAGCGATGAAAACTGGCATATCGTTAAGAACACACCGAAAGTAACTGGTTTCATCGGCAGCAAGGATAAACCGTCGCCGATTCCAGACAAGGATGTGGAGAATCTGAAGGTCAGAATCGACGAAGGAACCCTGAAGCCGAAGCCAAAGTTTAAATTTGATGTCGGTGATCATGTGAAAATCATTGATGGACCCTTTACAAATTTCGATGGTGTAATTGATGAAGTGCGACCGGAAAAAAGCAAACTGCGGGTGATTGTTAGTATTTTTGGCCGGCCGACGCCGGTAGAGCTGGATTTTATCCAGGTTACCCAGGGGCAATAAAAGAATAACGAGCGTCATGGCGAAAGATAAAGCCAAAAAATTCATTTTCAGATCAGGTGATTGTTATGGCAAAAAAAGTAATTGCGAATATCAAATTGCAGATTAAAGCGGGAAAGGCAACGCCTTCACCTCCGATTGGACCGGCTTTGGGGCAGCACGGCGTTAATATCATGGAGTTTTGTAAAGCTTATAATGCGTTGACGCAAAATCAGGAAGGCATGATTGTTCCCGTGGTGATCACCGTTTATGCGGACCGGTCCTTTACCTTTATTACAAAGACTCCGCCGGCATCGGTGTTGCTCAAACAAGCGGCAAAGATTGCAAAGGGGGCATCCGATCCCAAACGAGAAAAAGTGGGAACCGTAACAGCCAAGCAGGTACAAGACATTGCCCAATTGAAATTCAACGACTTGAACGCCGTCGATCTGGAAGGTGCGGTACGGATTGTTTCCGGCACGGCAAGGTCTATGGGAATAGAAATATCAGGTTAAGGAAAGAAGAGGTTAGATGATGTTGAGACGAGGCAAACGCATTATAGCTGCAAAAGCAAAGGTTGATCCGACAAAGCGCTATACGCTGAAAGAAGCGACAGAAATGGTCGTGTCGATGGCCGGGGCCAAATTTGACGAGACGGTCGATGCCGCCGTCCGTTTGGGTGTTAATCCGGCTCATGCCGATCAGATGGTTCGAGGCAGTGTTGTTCTTCCCAATGGCTTGGGAAAAGCGGTGCGCGTGCTGGTTTTTGCCAAGGGAGATAAAGAAAAAGAGGCGCTGGAGGCGGGCGCGGATTTGGTCGGTAGCGATGAAATCATTGAAAAAATTAAAGGCGGTTGGTTGGAATTTGACCGTGTGATCGCTACGCCGGATATGATGGGTTCCGTGGGCAAGATTGCTAAAATTTTAGGTCCGCGCGGTTTGATGCCCAACACCAAAGTAGGGACGGTTACCTTTGATATCACTACAGCCGTGAAAGAGTTGAAAGCCGGAAAGGTGGAATTCCGTGTGGAAAAAGCCGGAATCGTACATTCACCGGTGGGCAAAGCGTCCTTCGGGGCTGAAAAATTAATCGAGAATATCAATGCGCTTCTGGAAACCATTATCAAGTTGAAGCCAGCATCCAGCAAGGGAACTTACATCAAGAGCATTGCATTATCCAGTACAATGGGTGTAGGCGTGAAAATTGATCCGCTGGATGTCAAAAGCGCCGGTTAATTCATAATGACTACGCGCAGGCGGCGTTGGAAACGCGGCCGAATGTGCATGGCGAAATTTACAGAGGTCGAAGACCGCAGGTACGGAAGTTTAAACGAAGCAATGGCCTGCCGAGACTCGTAAGAAAAAATTACTACACGATCAGAGTAATCATTTTTTTCGAAAACGGGGATCGGTTAGCGAAAACGCTCCGTTTTCTCTTCTGTAGGCGGCTGATTTCTCCGGCCTCAAGAAAATAATTCGAAAGGAGGCTAATCTATTGGATCGGAAAACGAAAGAGGAAATTGTATCCGAGATTCACGAGAAACTCAAACAGGCCAACTTGGGTGTTTTGACAACGTTCAATGCGATGAATGTGGAAAAAATGGAAGCATTGAGAAATGTGTTGCGTAAAAACGATGCTGAATTGAAGGTCGTTAAAAACACTTTGCTGGGCATTGCCTCAAGAGAAACAGAATTTTCTGTTTTGGCAGACCATTGCAAATACCCGGTTGCTGTTGTTCTGAGTTATAAGGATCCGGTGGCGCCAACGAAGGCGCTGATTGAGTTTGCCAAGAAGAACCCAGAGCTTGAAATCAAAGTCGGAGTTTTAGAGGGAAAATTGCTGACAAAACCGGATATTACCGCTTTAGCGGATCTGCCTAGCAGAGAAGTTCTTTTGGGTAAACTGGTTTCCGTTATGGCGGCTGTACCGACGTCGCTCGTCACGGTTTTAAGCGCAGTTCCGAGAGGCTTCGTGCAGGTGCTGAACGCTTACAGTGAAAAGAAAAATAATCTGAATTAAAAATAAACTTGAAGAGGAACAGAACAATGGCTGAAATAACAAAAGATGATGTTGTGAAATTTATTGAAAATATGACGGTACTGGAGCTTTCTGCTTTGGTAAAAGAACTGGAAGAAAAGTTCGGTGTCTCCGCTGCAGCACCGATGATGGCTGCCGTGGCGGCTCCCGGCGCAGCACCCGCAGCGGCCGCAGTTGAGGAACAGACAGAGTTTAATGCCATTCTCACCGGTTTTGGAGCTGAAAAGATTCAGGTCATTAAAGTGGTGCGTGCGCTTACCGGCTTGGGCTTAAAAGAAGCTAAAGATCTGGTGGAAGGTGTCCCCAAGCCCATCAAAGAAGGGGTTTCCAAAGATGAAGCCGCCGACATCAAGAAGAAAATTGAAGAAGTGGGCGGAACTGTTGAGATTAAATAATCTCTCTAATTATTTATTTCGTTAAGGATGCTATGGGCGACTTCAGAAAGAATTTTGGCAGTGTAAAGCAAATACAGGAAATTCCCAATCTGATAGAAATACAAACTCGGTCCTATGAAAAGTTCCTGCAGGCGGATGTGCCGCTGGCCAAGCGGCGGAACATCGGTTTGCAGGGCGCTTTTCAGAGTGTTTTTCCGATTTCGGACTTCAGTGGAAAATGTTCGCTGGAATTTGTCAGCTACAAAATAGGGGATGTCCGGTATGATGTGAGGGAGTGCATTCAGAAAGGCATGACCTATGCCGCTCCTTTGAAAATTGTGGTCAGGCTGGTGGTGTTTGACACGGATCGGCCTGCCGACGGAAAAGTCAATCGTGAAACGTCAGAAACCAAGGCGATACGTGACATCAAGGAACAGGAAATCTACTTTGGCGAAATTCCGTTGATGACGGAAAACGGCACTTTTATCGTCAATGGATCGGAACGGGTCATTGTCAGCCAACTGCATCGGTCACCTGGTATCTTTTTTGATCATGATAAGGGAAAAACAGTTGCTTCTGGCAAGTTGATCTATTCGGCTAGAGTAATACCCATTCGCGGTTCCTGGTTGGACATGGAGTTTGACTCCAAAGATGTGCTCTATGTGCGGATTGACCGCCGACGAAAGATGCCGGTCACGATTCTGCTGAAGGCTATGAACAATTCGACGGAGTTTATTTTAAACTATTTTTATTCTATTGAAAAGATTACCCTGGAAGATGAAAAAGTTTTTTTCGCGGTCGATGAATCTTTGGCGGGCCAAAAGGCCCCTGAAGACATTCGTGATCCCAAAAACGATGAGATTATTGTCAAAAAGGGCCGAAAACTGACCAGGTCTCAACTCAAGAAAGTGATGGAAGCTGGAATTAAGCGCGTCGCCATCAAAGAGGTGGATTTAACGGGTAAAATTCTTTCGTCAGATGTTCATGATCCCGCAACCGGAGAAATTCTCTTTCGCTGCAATGAAGCCATGCCGTCAAACGGACTGGAACTGGCGCAGGAAAAAGGGGTCAGGGAGCTGAAGTTCATTCACATTGATGACGATCTCGACAACGCTTCCATTCGCGATACGCTGCTGATGGATCGCATTGATACCACGGAAGATGCGATTATGGAAATATACCGGAGACTGCGTCCCAGCAATCCTCCAACACCGGAGACGGCTGCAAAATTTTTCAACAGTCTATTTTTCGAGTCAGAAACCTACGATTTGTCGGAAGTTGGCCGCGCAAAAATGAACTATAAGCTGCGACTGAATGTGCCGACAGATTTGACGGTGTTGCGCAATGAAGATATTCTAGCTTCCGTCAAATACCTTATTGACTTGAAAAACGGCACCGGAGAGTGCAGCGTTGATGATATTGACCATTTGGGAAACCGTCGTGTTCGCTCCGTGGGTGAACTCATTGAAAATCAGTATCGCGTCGGTCTGGTGCGCATGGAGCGAGCGATCAAGGAAAAAATGAGTCTTCAGGACATCGAAACCATGATGCCGCACGATCTCATTAATGCGAAGCCTGTGTCAGCGGTGGTGAACGAATTTTTTGGTTCCAGCCAGCTGTCCCAGTTTATGGATCAGACTAATCCGTTGTCCGAGATTACTCATAAAAGGCGTTTGTCTGCGTTGGGGCCGGGCGGTCTGACGAGGGAGCGCGCCGGTTTCGAAGTTCGTGACGTACACTCAACCCACTACGGTCGTATTTGTCCCATTGAAACGCCGGAAGGCCCGAACATCGGACTTATCGTATCTCTCAGTACCTATGCACGCGTCGATGAGTTTGGCTTTATCCAGACGCCCTATCGTCTGGTGGAAAACGGGCAGGTGCTGGCGGATGTGAAATACATGACGGCCCTGGAAGAAGAAAATCAGTTGATCTCGCCTGCCGACCGGCCGCTGGACCAAAAGGGCAGATTTGAAGATGAACTAATTTCTGTGCGAAAAGGCGGTGATTTTGTTTCGGCGGTTCCGGAAGATATCAAGATGATGGATGTGGCGCCTGATCAGTTGGTTTCGGTTGCCGCAGCACTGATACCCTTTCTGGAGCATGACGATGCCAATCGCGCCCTGATGGGTTCGAACATGCAGCGTCAGGCCGTGCCACTGATGTGTCCGGAAGTCCCAGTCGTCGGAACGGGAATGGAAGCGGTAGTAGCGCGAGATTCCGGTGCTGTCGTGGTGGCGAAAAGAGCAGGCGTTGTTGAAAAGGTGGATGCCTCCCGTATTGTGGTTCGTGCCGATAAACCCGAAGAAGACGGACTGGATACGGGTGTGGATATCTACACGTTGTCCAAATACCAGCGATCTAATCAGGATACCTGTTTCAATCAAAAACCGATCATTTCTGTGGGTGATCCTGTTCAAAAGAGAGACATTCTGGCCGATGGTCCGGCGACGGACAATGGCGAGCTTGCTCTCGGGCGTAATGTCATGGTGGCTTTCATGTCCTGGGGTGGTTACAACTATGAAGATTCGATTTTGGTGAGTGAACGGATTGTCAAGGAGGATATCTACACTTCCATTCATATTGAAGAATTTGAAACCATGGCCCGCGACACCAAACTGGGCAAGGAAGAAATTACGCGGGATATTCCCAACGTCGGCGAGGAGGCATTGCGAAACCTGGATGACAGCGGTATTATCCGCATTGGCGTTTCTGTCAAGCCCGGAGATGTGCTTGTCGGCAAAATCACACCCAAAGGTGAAACCCAGTTGTCCGCAGAGGAGAAATTGCTGCGTGCCATCTTTGGAGAGAAAGCCAGTGATGTGCGCGATACGTCGTTGCGTGTTCCGCCCGGAGTGGAAGGAACCGTCATTGACGCCAAGGTGTTTACACGCAAGGGTGCTGATAAGGATTTACGATCCCAGGCCATAGAAGAAGATGCGATTGCTCGACTGACGCAGGATCGTGACGATGAAATCCGCATTTTGACCGAGACCATCAGGCAGGAAATGGCCAATCTCGTGATTGGAAAAACAGCGGCTGGGAAAGTTGTTGACGGTAAGAAGAAGACAATTGTTAAAAAGGGTGACTGTATTACGAGAGAGCTTTGGGAGGAGATTCCCTTCCATAGCTGGAAAGAAATTACCCTGACGGAGCATGACGGTTCTGAAGAAAAACTTGCCGCTCTGATTTCGGCTATGGAACGAAAAATTGACTTCGTGAAAGCCCATTTTGAGGAAAAGCTTGAGAAAATTAAAGCAAGTGACGAATTGCCGCCCGGTGTCATCAAGATGGTGAAGGTTTATGTCGCCATCAAAAGAAAGCTGTCTGTCGGTGACAAGATGGCTGGCCGTCACGGTAACAAGGGGGTTTTATCGCGAATTCTTCCGGAAGAAGATATGCCTTATTTTGCTGACGGATCCACGGTGGATATTATTCTCAACCCGCTGGGGGTACCGTCGCGGATGAATGTTGGCCAGATTTTGGAAACGCATCTGGGATGGGCCGCAAAATCGATTGGCGAGGGCTTGAATGAGCTCTTGGAAAGGAACAGCAACCTTCACCAGATCAAAAGCGAATTGAAAAATACCTATTCAAATCCTGAATTTGATGAATTTCTGGACAAAGCCTCCATAGAAGACATTCAGCGTTTCATCGGTCGTCTCAAAAAAGGGATGCTTGTGGCCAGTCCGGTTTTCGACGGATGTCCCGAACCACAGATACGCAAACTGCTGGATACAGCGGGGCTACCGGAAACAGGACAAACCATCCTGTTTGACGGGCGTACGGGAGAGCCTTTTGATCAGGAAGTGACGGTCGGTATCATTTACATGCTGAAACTGCATCACTTGGTTGATAATAAAATTCATGCTCGTTCTATCGGTCCCTATTCGTTGGTGACTCAACAACCGTTGGGTGGAAAAGCACAATTCGGCGGTCAGAGATTGGGAGAGATGGAAGTATGGGCCATGGAAGCTTATGGCGCATCCTATACACTTCAGGAATTTTTAACTGTGAAATCTGATGATGTTGCCGGGCGAACAAGAATTTATGAATCCATCGTCAAAGGTGAACACGCATTTGAGCCGGGTCTGCCGGAATCTTTCAATGTTTTGGTGAAGGAACTCCAGAGCCTCGGATTAGACGTGGAATTAATCGAGGAAGAATAATCCTTCGCTGTTTTACGAAAGCTTTTAAAAAGTAGGAGAATCATCTGTGGAAGACGTTTTCAGTTATTTTGAAAAACCAAAAAATCCGATTCGCTTCAATGCATTAAAGATTTCAATTGCTTCGCCGGAGAAAATTCTATCCTGGTCCAATGGCGAAGTGAAGAAGCCTGAAACCATCAACTACCGGACGTTCAAACCCGAAAGGGACGGATTGTTTTGCGCGAAAATCTTTGGACCCGTGAAAGACTATGAATGTCTTTGCGGCCGTTACAAACGAATGAAACACCGCGGAGTTGTCTGTGAGAAGTGCGGTGTCGAAGTGATTCAATCCAAGGTGCGGCGGGAGCGAATGGGCCATATCACACTGGCTGCACCCGTTGCCCATATCTGGTTCTTGAAGAGTCTGCCCAGCCGAATCGGTAATGTGATGGATTTGACGCTCAAGGAACTGGAAAAAGTTCTCTACTTTGAGTCTTGGATTGTTCTGGACCCAAAAGACACTCCCCTGAAAAAGAAAGAACTCTTGACGGACGAAGAATATCTTGACGCAAAAGAACAATACGGCGAGACGGGATTTGTTGCTGGAATCGGAGCGGAAGCCGTGCGACAGTTGCTGGAAGAAATTGATCTGGAAAAACTCTATGATGAATTGCGCTCAGAAGTGGTGACTTCTCTTTCCGATACGAAAAAGAAAAAAGTGGTGAAGCGATTGAAAGTGGTCGAGGCTTTGCGCAAATCTGGTAACAAGCCAGAATGGATGATTTTAACGGTATTACCGGTTATTCCTCCCGATCTGCGTCCCCTGGTTCCACTGGATGGCGGCCGATTTGCCACTTCGGATCTTAACGATCTTTATCGGCGTGTCATTAACCGGAATAATCGATTAAAGCGTTTGCAGGAACTCAATGCACCGGAAATCATTATTCGCAATGAAAAACGAATGTTGCAGGAAGCGGTGGATGTTTTGTTTGACAATGGTCGTCGGGGAAGGGCGATTACTGGAACTAACAAAAGACCCTTACGTTCCTTATCCGATATGCTCAAAGGGAAACAGGGACGTTTCCGGCAGAATCTACTGGGAAAACGTGTGGATTATTCAGGTCGTTCTGTGATTACGGTCGGTCCTGATTTAAGGCTGCATCAGTGCGGTTTACCCAAGAAGATGGCCTTGGAACTTTTTAAACCCTTTGTTTATAACCGCTTGTTGGACAAGGGATACGTGACGACGGTCAAAAGTGCGAAAAAAATGGTGGAAAAGGAAACGTCTGAAGTCTGGGACGCTGTCGATGAAGTAGTTCGTGAATATCCTGTTATGCTGAACCGGGCACCCACCCTGCATCGTTTGGGGATGCAAGCCTTTGAACCGGTTTTGATTGAAGGAAAAGCAATTCGTCTCCATCCCCTGGTGTGTACCGCTTTCAATGCAGATTTTGATGGAGACCAGATGGCGGTGCATGTGCCGTTGTCTATTGAGGCACAGACCGAAGCACGTGTTCTCATGATGTCCACAAATAATATTCTTTCACCGGCTAATGGAAAGCCGATCATTATTCCCAGTCAGGATATCGTTTTGGGCATCTATTATTTGACCCGCGCCAAAAAAGATGTAAAGGGTGAGGGGATGATCTTTTCCGGACCTGAAGAAGTTCGTTCGGCTTTAGACGCCGGTGCAATCGATTTGCATGCTCGAATCAAAGTTCGTATCAAGGGCGAAATAAAGGAGACGACACCGGGACGCATTGTTCTGTATGAAATCATTCCCGATGAAATTCATTTTGATGTCATCAACAAGTTGATGAATAAAAAAGGCCTGGCCAATCTGATTGACCATTGTTACCGTTTGTGCAGTGATAAAACAACGGTTCTTCTGGCAGACCGGATCAAGGATCTTGGATTCAAATATGCGACAATTTCCGGTCTTTCCTTTGCTGTGGGAAATATGATTATTCCCGAAAACAAGAAAAACATTGTGGCGCAGGGTGACAAGGATGTTCTGAAAATTCAGAAACAATACATGGACGGTTTGATTACCGATGGTGAGCGCTACAACAAAGTGATCGATATTTGGGCGCAGGCTACGGAAAAAATCGCATCGGAAATGTTAACCGGTATCAGTACGGAAGAGGTGATTGGGGCTGATGGCAGAAAACGTCGTGTGGACAGTTTTAACCCGATATTCATGATGGCCGATTCCGGTGCCCGTGGCTCTGGTCAGCAGCTTCGGCAGTTGGCCGGCATGCGCGGGTTGATGGCTAAACCGTCCGGAGAAATCATCGAAACTCCCATTACCGCCAATTTCCGTGAAGGTCTGACCGTCTTACAGTATTTCATTTCGACACACGGTGCCCGCAAAGGGTTGGCGGATACCGCCTTGAAAACGGCCAATTCCGGTTATCTAACCCGGAGGCTTGTGGATGTGGCTCAAGACTGCATCATTACGGAGCAGGACTGTGAAACGGATAAGGGAATTTATGTCTCCGCATTGATGGAAGGCGGAGAAATCATTGAAACTGCTGGTGAGCGTGTACTGGGTCGCGTGGCATTGCAGGAGATCAGAGATCCGTTTACCGACGATGTCATTGTTCAGGCCAATCAGGCGATTGACGAAACGCTTGCCGAGAAAATCGATCGTGCGGGAATTGAGCGGGTCAATATTCGCTCCGTGTTAACCTGCCGCGCTAAACACGGTGTCTGCGCGATGTGTTATGGCCGAGATCTGGCGCATGGGCACATTGTTAATATTGGAGAGGCGGTGGGCATTGTTGCTGCTCAATCCATCGGCGAACCGGGAACACAGCTGACCATGAGAACCTTTCATATTGGAGGTACGGCGAAGTTTGACGAACATTCCACACTGGAAGCGCGACATGACGGCGTTGTCCAGTTTGTCAATGTCAACACAGCCAAGATTCGAGAAAATGATTATGTCGTGATGAACCGACACGGAGAAATTCATGTTCTGGATGAACAAAAGCGCAGTCGAGGCAAATATACTGTACCATACGGTGCGCATCTCAAGTTGGGAGACGGCAGCGTGGTCAAGCGAGGCCAGTTGATTGCCGAATGGGATCCTTTCTCCATTCCGATTTTGGCTGAAGTGGATGGAACAATCAAATACGGGGATATAATTGAAGGGAAGACCATGCAGGAACAGGTGGACGAAGTGACCGGTCTGTCCCGCAAAGTGATCATGGAATTTAAGGGAGGCGATTTGAGGCCTCGTGTTTCCATCAAAGACAGCAAAGGAAAAACCGCAAAAATTGCAGGGACCAATGCTGTTGCTCGCTATCTTTTGTCTGTCGGTGTGAATATTGTTGTGTCCGAGGGCGATGAAGTCCGGGCCGGTGATATCCTGGCAATGATCCCCCGGGAAACACAAAAAACAAAAGATATTACGGGGGGGTTGCCGCGAGTTGCCGAATTGTTCGAAGCGCGAAAACCAAAGGATTTTGCCGTCATCAGTGAAATTGACGGTACGGTCGCTTTTGGAAAAGATTCGAAAGGTAAACGAAAAATCGTTGTGACGCCGGAAGTGGGTGAAGAAAAGGAATATCTCATTCCAAAGGGCAAACACATCAGTGTTCAGGAGGGAGATCGAGTTTCATCGGGCGATGCCTTGATGGACGGTGTCAACAATCCTCACGATCTTCTTGCCATTAAGGGTGAAAAAGAACTGGCTAGGTATCTGGTGGACGAAGTTCAGGAAGTTTATCGTTTGCAGGGTGTGAAGATTAATGATAAGCATATGGAAGTTATCGTTCGTCAGATGTTGCGACGCGTCCGTATCACAAATCCGGGAGATACGGTTTTTATCGCTGATGAACAAGTTGAGCGTTTCCGATTTCAGGAAGAAAATGAGAAGGTGGCCGCGCAGGGTGGCCGCCCGGCTATTGGTGATCCCTTGCTCCTTGGAATTACGAAAGCATCGCTTTCCACTCAAAGTTTTATTTCAGCCGCCTCCTTCCAGGAGACAACCCGGGTATTGACGGAAGCGTCTTTGTCTGGGAAAACTGATTATTTAAGGGGGCTTAAGGAAAACGTCATTATGGGGAGACTGATACCGGCCGGTACGGGTCTGGTGATGTACCGGAAGCTGGGCATTAAAGTGGAAAACGAGTCTGAAGAAGAGATTGCAGAATAAATGAAAAAAAAAAGAAATTGCTTGACAGAAATTATTTGAATTGATAGTTACCGCAGATTTGCTGCTGCTGTCAAAAAAGCAGCTTCATCCTTGGGAGGAGAAATGCCGACAATTAGTCAACTGGTTCGCAAAGGCAGAACCCAAATTAAAAGAAAAACAAACGCACCGGCATTAGCTGGATCGCCGCAAAGGCGAGGAGTTTGTGTCAGAGTTTATACAACAACGCCTAAAAAGCCGAATTCAGCATTGCGCAAGGTTGCCAGAGTCAGGCTAACCAGCGGATATGAAGTATCATCCTATATTCCGGGGATCGGTCACAATCTTCAGGAGCATTCTGTTGTGCTCGTCCGGGGAGGAAGAGTAAAAGATTTGCCCGGTGTTCGGTATCATATCGTGCGAGGCGCTCTAGATGCGGTCGGTGTGGCCGACCGCAAACAGAGTCGCTCAAAATACGGAGCCAAAAAACCAAGCTAAACGAAGGACAGGACCATGCCACGAAGACGCGAAGTTGAAAAAAGGGAAATATTACCCGATCCGAAATATAATAACAAACTGGTTGCCAGATTTGTTAATTCCTTGCTCAAAAAAGGGAAAAAGAGTGTTGCGGAAAGTATTTTGTACGGAGCTTTTAATATTATCGAAAAGCGCGTGAAAGAACAGCCCGTAGAATTTTTTGAGAAAGCGGTGAATAATGTAAAGCCTGTCATCGAGGTGAAATCGCGACGCGTGGGTGGTTCGACTTACCAGGTGCCGACGGAAGTGGTTCCCGCACGAAGAACGGCTTTGGCGATACGCTGGTTGATTTCCAATGCACAAGAGCGGACAGAAAAAACGATGCGGGAAAAACTCGCGGCAGAATTGATTGATGCTGCCAACAACCGAGGTGGTGCGATCAAAAAACGGGAAGCGGTACATAAAATGGCCGAGGCTAACAAGGCTTTTGCCCATTACAAATTTTAGTAGATTTTAATATAGGGATAAGGAAACCAACCATTCAAAGTTAAGGAGGAAAGGTGAGATGGCAAAGAAAAAA
>DAOLNX010000095.1:0-12349 GCA_035416785.1 Smithellaceae bacterium
AAAGATTTAAAAATCTACGATCTATTGCCAATCATTCGCTGAATTGCCAATTTAAGCTTTCGCAGGAAGCCACCATATCTTTATAACCTGCTTCAGACGAAAGAATTTCACGCTTCCTGCCGCTTTACCCAGTCCTTGAGTTTTCCCTGGATTTAGCAGCACGCTTGTTTGACTTTAAGCAACTTGCGATCGCGCAGCCATTCTGTGATTAGTCCTGCCGCGCAACCAACGCCTGCGTCAACCTGGAGGGCATTTGCGGGGCAATTCCTGGCACAAGCGCCGCATTCCATGCAAGCGTCAAAGGCAACCGGTTGCGCTTTTTGGGCTGTAAGCACAAACACTTGGTGTGGACATACTTCCAGACACTTGCCGCAACCAATACATCTTTCCTGTTTCATCCGAAGAGTGGCGACATTGCGCAAATATTGAAATCCTTTCATAGAACCTCCTAAATTCTTCAGATCATTCTTCCGATCAGAGCCATGAAGATACTGGAAAGAAGGGCACATCCCATAACCGGCAAGGCAATCCGCATCTCTTTTTTGACTCCGGAGCGGGATGTAAATGGTGTGCAGCCGGTAAAAGATAGAGCATAAAATGAGCTTACCGTCGGCAGCATCAAGAACGCGGCAACAGTCATAAACGGACCCCAACCGCCACCCGACAACAAATAAAAGATGATGCTCCAGAGAAAACCCGTTAAAGCTCCTTTGAATGCAAAGCTTCGACCGGGAATCCAGGGAAGAAATAGGGCTGTAATGGCAACACCGGTGAACATGGCGCCGAGATAGGCGCATACGGCCATCAGTCCTGAAACATATCCCTGCATAAGAGATAGAATCACAAATAACAGCAGTGCAATAATCACTGTTGGCTTTATCGCTTCCACGAGTTCGACAGGGATGAGTACGGATCTCTCATAAATTGTAAACGTCATTTCCTGCATGGACGTTGTCGTTTTCATGCCATTGGTTAAATATTCCGGAATGTCGCAGGCTCTGATGGCGGCATACTTGACGGTAAAGCCGGTTTGTTTCGCTATTTGATGCGCAGAGACGCCCGGTGCTCCCAGGATGGGAAGAATCAGTATCCGATGCCGCACAATCCGGGCCAGCCCTGAAGCATTGATACGCCGTATCAATTCTTCCGTGCCAAAAGTTCCCTTTCCGGCGGCACACCAGACATTAATGCCATAAGTTTCAAGGATCAAGAGCCAGCAATTCTTTCCACCTAAAACCTTGCGAACAAGGTCATAGCTCATCTTATAATTTGCCGTCACTAACACAGGGGAATCGTGATCCGGATGGCCAACGGCATACAAACCGGGCGGCACCAGATAATTCATTCGACCGATGTTCCAACGGGCCTTCCATGAACCCATCCGGTCAGCAAAGGAAAGATTGGTTGAAATCCTCGGGATTTTCCCGGCCCCAAGCGTTAACCATTCCACAAACCCCGGCACTTGTTCACTGATTTCTCCACCCCCGGCAGAGGTTGGCGGTCCTCAACAAGGCGGCTTTCCCGGTGATTCCGGTGATTGCGCAATCATCGTTAGACCGATTCCTGCCGATGCAAGTTTTGGTTGGAAGTTTTCCGGATGATTGACATTGTTTGTATCCATCATGCCTCCTCAAGAAAACATCTTTCGTTGAAACCAAAAAGCAACATTGACCAAACCAATCATTACGGGCACTTCGACAAGAGGGCCGATTACCGCTGCAAAAGCCACACCGGAATCAAGTCCAAAAACCGCAACCGCAACCGCTATCGCCAGCTCAAAATTGTTACTCGCTGCGGTAAAAGCAAGAGTTGTCGTTCGGGAATAATCCGCGCCCATTTTCTTCCCCATGAGAAAAGAAACAACAAACATAACAATAAAGTAAGCACCCAATGGAACGGCAATGCGCAAAACATCCAGTGGAATCGAGACGATCAGTTTCCCTTTCAGGCTGAACATGACTACAATTGTAAAAAGAAGCGCAATAAGCGTAATGGGACTGATTTTCGGAACAAAGTCCTTATGGTAACGTTCCTTGCCGACCAGTTTCAAACCAGCAAAACGCGTCAATGCTCCGGCAATGCAGGGAATTCCCAGATAAATAAAGACGCTTTCGGCAATCTGTCGGATGCTGACATCAACAATACTGCCGGAAAATCCTAAAAAGGGCGGTAGTATTGTTATAAAGAACCAGGCATAGACACTGAAGAACAGCACTTGGAAAATACTGTTGAACGCCACAAGTCCGGCCGCATATTCCGTGTTTCCCTTAGCCAATTCATTCCAAACGATGACCATGGCAATACAGCGAGCCAAGCCGATCATAATCAGACCGATCATATATTCAGGTTTGTCGGGAAGAAATATAATCGCCAGCGCGAACATCAGCGTCGGACCAATCAGCCAGTTTTGCACCAATGACAATCCCAGCACTTTTTTGTTGCGAAATACTTCCGGCATTTCCTCATACTTAACCTTAGCAAATGGCGGATACATCATGAGAATAAGACCAATGGCAATGGGAATATTCGTTGTGCCAATTTGAAACCGGTTGATGAACTGTTCAATGCCGGGTATAAAATAGCCAAGTCCCACGCCGGTGATCATTGCAGAAAAAATCCAGACCGTGAGATTGCGATCCAGAAAAGAGAGCCTCTTGCTTATCTTATCCGCCATATTTCCTCCCGTCTTGTCATTGAATCATTAATAAAAAATTACCCGCAACATGTCGTCAAATCTATATTTGCCAAGCGTTTTCTATCGTTATTGGCCATTTCATTCTGTTCCATGATTGTGCGTAGCGCTTGAGTTAGCATTTTGTGAACCGGGCTCAAATGAGGAGAAATCGAATAGTGAATCCACACTCCCGCACGTCGATCTTGTAACCAGCCGGCATTTTTAAGTGTGGCAAGATGGCGGGACACGGTGGATTGAGGCAGTTGGAAAACCTCCATGAAATGACACACGCAAAGTTCATCTTCCTGAAGCAACAGAGACAGAATGCGAAGACGAGTTTCATCTTCCAACGATTTAAATATGGAGGCGACATTTTTCATGAAATTTAATATATCCGCTTATCCGGATGCAGTCAAGTGATTTTGCAAATATTCGATATATATAGATTATTTAATGCATGATTTTGGAATAGGCTCTTGCGGAATTTTGTAATCTCCACTATGTGTCCCTTCATATTTGAAGACTAATTTTACGCATATTTTTCATAAAAAGGATGTTGGGTATGATGCAAAACGATAATTACTTGGGCTGGAAAAAACCGGGAATAGCAATGATTACAGGTGCAACCGCCGGTTTAGGTTTATGTTTTGCCGGACACCTTGCACAAAAGGGCTTTGACCTTGTTCTTGCGGCGCGTCGCAGGGATCGGCTGGACAGTATAGCGGCAAATATTACCGCCCAATATGGTGTCCGCTGCGAAACCATCTTTGCGGATTTGGCAAATATGGAAGAGATCCGCAAAACAGCCGATTATGTAAAACAAATTGAAAACTTGGATATTTTAATCAACAATGCGGGGTTTGCGACTATTGGTGCTTTTGCCGAAGTGCCGCTGGAAAAAACCATGCAAATGTTTCATCTGCATATGGCATCTTCCGTTTTGCTCGCCCATGCCGCGCTTCCCGCCATGTTGAAGAAAAAGCGCGGCGCAATTATCAATCTGTCGTCCATTGCCGCTTTTACTCTGACACCGGGTAATGTTATGTACGATGCCACAAAATCATTTCTGGTCACTTTTTCGGAAAACCTTCAACTGGAAGTCCAGAATGCCGGCATCCGGGTTCAGGCGCTGTGCCCCGGCTTTACTCGCACGGAATTTCATGAAGTTGGTGATTTCAAAAACTTTGATAGAAGCGTGGTTCCGAATACCTTGTGGATGACAGCCGATAAGG
This sequence comes from Smithellaceae bacterium, assembly GCA_035416785.1. Taxonomy (GTDB): domain Bacteria; phylum Desulfobacterota; class Syntrophia; order Syntrophales; family Smithellaceae; genus UBA8904. The sequence goes on from DAOLNX010000095.1 coordinate 3,907, forward strand.
TTGTGTCTTTGTCTTTAAAGGCGCTGAAAAAAAACAAAAACGTCGTCTTTATCCCGGGTTGGAAGAACCGTCTTTTAACCTGGTTGATTACGCACAGCAAATCCCTGCAATCAATCGCTCAAAATAGGGTAAAAGAACGGGATCTTCAAATATAGAACAGGGACAAACCTATTTGCAGGCTGTTCATTTGTTCTGTTCAGACTGGAGGAGTTCCGCAGATACTCTTCTTGACAGTCTCCACCGATATATGATAAAAAACTAAAAAAGTTATGAAAAATCAAGGTCTTTATGCGGGAATTTCGTCTTAAAACTATAATACTGCTCTCTCTTGCCGGTTTTTTAGTTAGCATGATAGCCATAACGTTGCATCACCATGACAATGCTTATTTATTTCCCAGTTGCTCGTTGTGTACAGTAAAAACCGCCTTTCCCGGAACGGTCCATAAAATCAAAACAGATACCGACTCTTTGGCACTTTCTCCTCTTCATTCGCTGACACCATTCTTTCTGCCGTTATCCTGTATTTTGACGGATCAAATCACTGCCTTTATTTCTTCTCAGACAATCGAAACATACCCCAATAAAGCGTCCCCCTTTTTTGTATAACTCTTTTTCAGCTTTCAAAAGATGGCAACCGGCAGTTGCCCGATCCATCCTGACTTCCCGATCGGGATCGTAACGGCAATAATAAACAACCATTAAAGACGATCATCATCACGACAAGCATGATCATTATAGGAAAAAAAGTCTTCTTCGAGAGCTTTTTGTTTAAAAAGACAACAAACGGAGATCTTGGATGAATACAACGCAAGAAAGAGACCATCGATTCAGTATGGCAGACCGGGTCATTACGGTTGGGTTCTGGATGAACGCCATCCTAATGGTGGCCAAGCTTCTTGCCGGACATTATGGCCATTCCGAAGCTGTTTTTGCCGACGGAATCGAAAGCGCCTGTGATTTTGTAGCCATTATCTCCACGCTGATTGCCCTGAAAATCGGCCGTAAAACTTTCGATGACGACCATCCATACGGCCACGGCAAGGCCGAATGTGTGGCCGCCATTATCGTTGCGCTGGTCATCTTTTCCGCGGGTTGCGGCATTCTTTATAAAGCGGGCATGACCTTGATGATGGGCGCTTATCAAACGCCGCAAATGGTTGCCGTGGCCGCTGCCGCCGCGACCATCGCTGTTAAAGAAGCTCTTTTTCGTTACACCAGGGGCGTCGCCCGCAAGCTGGAAAGCCCCGCCGTGGAAGCTGTTTCCAAAGACCATCGAAAAGATGCGCTGACATCCATTGCAACGCTGATCGGTGTAACCGGCGCCTACTTCGGCTTTGCTTTTCTTGATCCTCTGGCTGCCGGATTAACTTCATTCTTTATTTTCTACATTGGTTGGGAAACCTTCCGCAAAGCAGGGCATGATCTGATGGACGGCCAGCCTCCCAGAGACACTCTGACTAAAATTTGTGACACTGCTTGTGAAGTCGCGGGAGTTGATCGGGTCCATGAAATTCGTGGTCGTCGTTCCGGCCAATACCTTATCATTGATTTAAAACTGGAAATGGACCCGGAAATGACGGTCAGACAATCGCACGCTCTTGCCGATCAGGTTAAAAACCTCATTTTCAAACGTTTCTCTAATGTCGGTGACGTCATGATTCATATCAATCCCAGCAATCAGGCTCACCAAGATTTGATTAGACTGTAGCGCATTCTATCCAATGGATCTTACGCTTGCCTGATGTCGCCGGTAAAAGAAAAGCGCCGAAAACGATAAAATGATCAAAGGCAAGGCCAAAGGCCAATTGATGATTGACAAAGCCAGTAAGTAGATTGGAAATAGAAGCATCCGGGCAGCAGTACACAAAATTTCGTTTTGAGAGATCAGCCCGGCATACTTCGAACTCATTTCATAATAACGGTCGATCATTGTTCGGCCCAGACGGCTGGTTGTAAGGTATTGATCGCGAAAACTTCGCAAGGTCTTTACTTGATCGTTATCGGAGAAACCATACACGGCTGAAATAAAACATCGATAGCTATCCGACGATAATTGATATTCGTAGGCACCCGCATCGCAATACAAGCCGTATCCCGGACGGGCAACGCCACGCTGATCGGCATAGATTCCGGCGCCGCAGCCACCGGCTCCATTAATCTTGTCGATGGCTGCACTCCCCAGACCAATGGCCATCGTCAGAGTTGAACCTCCATTATCGGCCAATGTGCCAAGGTAGGGATTTCCAAAGTCACCGACGCAGGATTGGTCGGAATAGGGATAACGGACATTGCCGCCGCCGTCACGAATCATTCCGTTTTCTCCAATTGCACAATTGGTGTTGGGCTGATTTTCGGCAATAATAGAATTGCGAACGGTGAGGGTTCCTCCAACGTAGAATCCTGCGCCGGGACCTGCCGCTGAATTGCCCGATGCGGTAATATTCGTGACGGTCACATTTGCGCCCGCGTTGACGGAAACCGCTCCCCCATAAGTGTCCGAATGATTTCCGGTAAAAGTGCTGTTCGTGATGGAAGCAATGGCTCCATTGTCAACGCTGACAGCACCTCCGCTGCATATCGAATTTACCGCAGAATTGTTGACAAAAGTCGAGCCGGAAATTTCTGCCTGTGCTCCCGGAGACAAGTCGATTGCTCCGCCCCCGGTTGGATTACCGCTTCGGGTTACATGATTGCCGGAAAAGGTACAGTCACGGACAATGAGATTTTGCCATGAAGTGATACCCCCTCCTTCACCTCCGGAATTATTAGTAAATTTGCACTTGATGAAGGTAGCGGACCCGCCACCGAGGAATCCCCCGCCTCCTCAAACACTAGCCACGTTTCCTGTAAATGACGTCTGCACCGCAGTCAGTGTTCCGGAAAGAAGATCGATCGCTCCTCCGCACCCGCCTGAATTATTATTGAGGGCGCAGTTATTCAGTGAAATAACACTGCTGTTTGAATAAATGGCGCCTCCTGCATTGGTCACCAATCCCTGGCTTAAAGTCAGATCATTTACAGTTAAGTTGGCGCCTGCGGCAACTTCCAGCAAGCGGAACCGGGGCGCGGAAGCATCGCGGATAATCGTGGCGTTTTTTCCGTTTATGGTTATATTGGAATTGATTACAGGCAGTCCGTTGTACTCATTGTCACTTCCTGCATTGTGAGTTGTGTTTAGCCTGTAAATACAGTTCGACGAAAGTTCCAGCTTGCTTTGGCCACCCAGCGCATTGGCCTGATCGATGGCTCTGATCAAGGATTCCGTGTCGCATGAAACGTGGATTGTCGCGGCGTTTGCAGGATAGGGCAGGAATAGATAAACGACCCCTCCGACAAGAAAACAGGCGATGATCAATCGTACAAGGATTATGTAGCCTATCCACACCTTATGTTTCATTCTGCACCTTCTTTGCTGTGGAGTAACTCGGGAAAAAATATTGGACGCTTACTTTCCCCAATGACCGGCAAAGAATTCGCATCCTTCCGAAGATAAAACCGTTGTCTCCCCCCGGCAGAAATGTCCGGTTAAGTGATCAGAAAAAATTTGCGCCCACTGGCTGCGCTGCATATGGTAATCGTTGCGTATGCCTCTGGACTGAGTAAGAAAAGAAATGACTTCCGCCATTACAAAATTATCAACGCATCCCTGCGTAACGGCAATCGGAGCATCGTGAGCAAAGATGGAATCAATCAGAGGCCCGTAGGATTGATAAACCGAGACGGCCAGCTCCGGAGAACCAAGTTCAGGCGTGTCGTTGTCGCCATCCATTTCCATTAAAAGCACATTTGCAACCTTGCCGGATAGCTCTTCCAGATGAATTGTCTTATCGTTTCTGGGCATATGATGGTAAGCAAGGGACAAAAGCGCCACATCAATCCCTGAGGGAAGACTGGCAGCATGCTCCTGTATCCGACCGTGACGCTTGTCGATCATCAGATCAGGAAATGCCTGAAGGAGTTTTGCCTCGGCCACATCCAGCATGGCTGCAGAAGAATCAACCAGAATGGCCCGTCTGATTTGTCGGATACGTCCCGCCTTCAACAACTGCTTCAGAAGCAGCACCAGAAGGCTTCCATCGCCGCACCCAACATCGAGAATTGTCAGAGGATTGGCAAAATCATCAAGAGAGGAAGCGGCAAAACGGAGAAATTTTTCCCGCATGCTGATAATGGACGGCACGGTGGTAAAATGTTCATAATCATGCGGATCGGCAAAAATTTTTTCCGGCATAAAAAACCGGCCGTCATGCCTGTCCAGATAAGACGCCATAATGGCATTGAAAATACCGTCTTCTTCCAAGGCTCCCTCCCGAAACCACTCTCCCGCTTTTTGCTGTTCTCCAAGACCGGCCAGAAGGCCGCCGGTATAAAAATGAAAATGAGCTCGCAGAGCCGCACGTAATCCATTCATAGAGGAGCGGGGAGTCAGGTTTCCGCCAAGAGCTTCCGAAGCCAGCTTTTTCCAGAGTATTTGCTCATCCGTGGCCAGAAAATACATGTTTTACACCTTTTTTGCTTTTGAGTATAAAAAACGTCAAACCGCCTGTCAAGCCAATCTTCTTCTCTGCCCAATTTCCGTGTGTTATTACTAAAATAATTAATAATATCATGATCATGGGAAATGTATGTCCCTTTGTTCCGACATTTTGCCAGGTCTGACTGACCTGTTGGCTATTTTGCATATTCCCGGATTGCAATTGCCGGAAAATGCATGTAAAGCGGGAACTTCCATGAAATGAGGTCCGATTATGAAAATTGCTTTGATTATTCCCATCAACAATGCCGACAACTCACGAAGTTTTTATGATTTTAAATTCTATGCCGACTTCCTGTTGACCAAGAAATACATCTCCTATCTTCTTGCCATTCCCACACTGACGTCATTGACGCCGCCCCGCCATGAAATACGAGTATTTGATGAAAACATTGAAAAAATTGATTATTCTTGGAAAGCGGACTTGGTGGGCATCAGTGTCCGGACGATGTTTGCGCCAAGAGCCTATGCCATTTCCGACAAATATCGTGAAATTGGCGTAAAGACCGTTCTGGGCGGCATCCATGTGTCCATGTGTCCGGAGGAGGCGCTCCAGCATTGCGACAGCATTGTGGTCGGCGAAGCAGAGGATGTCTGGGCGACTCTTCTGGATGACGCGGAAAAAGGCATGCTGAAACAAAGGTACGAAGCAAAAGCGCACAAGGATTTGAAGCAGGCACCGCCCGCCAGTCGAAGGTCTCTTTCCCGACATATGTATTTTCAGGACATCTTGCAGACATCCAAAGGTTGTCCATTTCATTGTGAATTTTGCTCCGTTTATGCTTTCGATGGACAGAAAATCCGTACCCGCACCATTGAGCAGGTCATGCAGGAAATTTTGGACATCAATCAAGTTGATCCCAAATTCAAGAAAAAGAACGCCATTTTCATAGCTGACGACAACATTATTGCCGACAAGAAATTTGCCCGCCAACTTTTTATCGCTTTGAAACCCCATAACATCAACTGGATGTGCCAGGCGTCCATCAATATTTCAAAAGAGGACGATCTATTGCAATTGATGAGGGACAGTGGATGCGGAGCAATTTTCATCGGGTTTGAATCCATTTCCCAGGAAAATCTTTCCGCCATGCACAAGGACATCAATCAGCGCTTTAACTATATCGAGGCCATCAAAAAAATTCAGTCATACGGCATGCTGGTGCACAGTTCCTTTATCGTGGGCTATGACTATGACTCTGAAAAAACCTTTAATGAACTGATTGATTTTATAGAGCAGACCCACCTGCTCATGCCGCTCATCAATATTCTCACCCCCTTTCCCGGCACGGAGCTTTTTGCCCGTCTGGAAAAGGAAGGCCGCATTCTCCACAAGGATTGGAGCAAATACGATACCAAAAATGTTGTCTTTGCCCCCCGCTTCCAGAGCCCTCAGGAACTGGTCGCGGGTTATAACCGGATTGTCCGGGCGGTGTATTCCTATGACGCCATATGGAAAAAACTTAATTATTACTGGGACATAGACTTTTGGAAACAAGCCAATGAAGCGGATCCGGTAAAGTTGATGTATCGCTTCGTTTTTGCCCTGCGGCTCGCCACGCTGCTTTTTTCCGGAAACGCGGCGCGGTCAAAATTCATTTTAAAAATCTTATCAAAAGTATTCAATAAACGGGTCAGAATTTCCACCATTCTTAATATGATGGCCTATAATGATTTTGCCTGCAGTTTGGTGGACGATCATTAGTAATTATCAATAATATCAAGAGGATAAGGTTTTTTGATGAACCGGTGCTTCTTCTTTACCATCACCCTGCCCATCATTACCGTGGGAATGGTTTTTGCCGCAATTTTTCTTTACGCCCCACATCTTTATGCCCAGGGTGCGGCCTTCATTCCCTCTCAAGAGAAAGATCCCTATTTTTTCCCCCTGACCAGCGGGGGCAAAACCTATCCGGGGCAATGGCACCTCTGGAATCAAATGAATACCAGTGAAGTCAATATTGGCCTGGACGCGGGGTTGCTAAAGGCCTGGAATGTTGGCAATGGACTGGGCTATACGGGACGAGGCGTGGTCATTGGCATTGTGGATGACGGCGTGGAGGGAAATCACGAGGATATCAAAGAAAACTATCGCGCCGATCTGAGTAAAAATTTCAGTCAGGATGCCTTAATCGCTGCAAGACCCCAAGGTCCGGTGCAACAGGGCGACAACCACGGCACTGCCGTGGCCGGTGTGGCAGCCGCCCGGGGTGGAAACGGTATCGGCGTTGTGGGCACTGCCCCATACGCCGGCATTGCCGGGTTGCGTGTTTGCATCGGAAAAGGCAGTCCCGGCGATCCCACAGGCGGCATTCAGGATGCCTATGATGCATATCTATGGAAATCCGGCCTCAACAACGCTACACTGGCCATTGAAAGAGCTGCCGCAATACAGATCAAGAACCACAGTTACGGTCCTGAAGAACCTTTCGAGATCGGTCCGGGAAGTGAGCAGATGAAGAATATTATCAAAGCCACTTCGGAAAATGCCGTCATCCATGTTGTTTCCGCCGGGAATTCACGAAACCGGGAGAAAGAAACAAAACTGGTCAGTTGCGAGGACGCCAACAAGGATTTTGTGCTCACATCGCCTTATGTCTTGCCGGTGGCCGCTCTGGGCAGTGACGGAACCTATGCCTCCTACAGCAGTTACGGGGCTAATGTTTTCGTTACCGCCCCGTCAAGCTCCTGGTTGGAGAATTTCAGCATTTCGACAGTGGACCGAACTGGTGATGATGTTGGCTACAACAAATATGATGCCACGAAAAATCCTAACGGCAACCCCCTGGACACCTTTCCCAATACGAACTACACGAACACGTTCGGCGGCACTTCCTCCTCTGCCCCGCTGGTTTCCGGAATCATGGCGCTGGGCAAAGAGGCCAACCCGCTGATGTCCATCCGCATGGCCAAGCATGCTCTCTCCCTGCCAGACCTTACTTTTAAAGTTGATGTGCCAAACAGCGAGTGGATAGCAAACAAGGCGGCGGACGTGCCAAGAAATTTCAATCCCAACTACGGCTTTGGGCTGATTCGGGCCGACAAGTTTGTTAATAAGATTGAAGAAGTGGCTTATGTCACGACTGAAAAAACGCTGGACATCGACGATGCAGACGTCAATAAGTTCATCCCCGACAATGATCCTAAAGGACATGAAGTAACCTTTGCCGTCAATCCCGCCCTGCCGGTGGAAAGCGTGGAGGTAGGCCTGAGATTTTCCCACCAGCGTCGGGGGGATCTGCGGGCCTTCCTGATTTCTCCCGACGGCACGCAAAGCCGCCTGCTCAACGACACGAGCGTCACGATTTCCGAGGTAAATCAGCAGGACAATGTAGCAGTCACGGATTTTGAATGGACTTTTCTTTCCAATGCCTTCTGGGGAGAGCAGAAGGGCGGCGACTGGACACTGAAGATAGTTGATGTCGCGCCGGACAATACCGGCCTCTGGCTTCAATACGGAGTCCGTTTTCATCTGGGAAAGATGAAATTGCAGCAGGACGGACCGGTGGATTTTGGGGCGGCCAACATCGAAGCGGAATCCCTGACCATGACCCTGTATGATAACGCCTCCTACAAAATTAATAACGGATATAGCTTTACCGTTCGCGACGGCCTCACGCTCAAGAAGGGCACGCTGGAGGTAAACGGCGCCTTCGATCTTCAGGGGGCCTATGATTCCATCATCGACGGAAAGCTGACCGGCGCGGCAACCGGTGTCCTTTACAAATCGGGCGCGGGAACGCTGACCATCAACGGCGACGCCTCTAGATTCTACGGAACCACGGATCTTGCCGCCGGCCGGTTGATGATGGGCACGGGCGGAGTACTGGGTGGAAATATTGAAATCCAAAAGGGCGCTCATCTTACCGGCACAGGCACAGTAGGAACGGTTTTTGCCAACCGGGGCAT
>DAOLNX010000096.1:0-11703 GCA_035416785.1 Smithellaceae bacterium
CCCTTGGTGCCCGCCCAAAGAATCTCACCCGCAATGACATCCCTGACGGTCAGGGGTGCGGCCAGCATTCCATCATAGACTTTATCAAATTCCAGGCGGATAAATGTGCCGTAGCTGCATTCAAACGATGCCGTAAACATGGCCGTGGTCACCAAAAGCCCAGTTCCCAGAAATTCCAGATAACTGAGCCCTTCCATGGATTGCGTAATATACGTGCCCAAACCAAGTCCAATTCCGGCCAGAAACAACAGCGGTTCAAAAAATGCGGGCAGTCCATTGCTGAAGATGTTTTTCGTGTAGACGCGCACATGCCTTTGCCAGACCCCAAAAAGCCGCCGGGAAAGAGGCGGAAAAAGTTCTTGCTCACTGTGTTTCATTGAGATCCCTGCCCGTTGCCTTTAAAAACAAGTCTTCCAGATTGGTTTGACGAAGATAATAATTTTCACCTTCCATTTTGCCGGCCAGATTTTTTAAGCAGTCGTAATTCCCGGAAAACAGACGCAATCCATGTTCAGTTTGCTCAAGCCGCACTTGGGTCTGCATTTGCTGATATGCAGGATGACGCAGGATTCCGGCATCTGGTAATTCCAGTACATATTTTTCAATATGGTTTTGCAGGAGATCTCTCGGCGATCCCTCGATGATTTTCTGTCCATTGTGCAGGATCATGATCGTATCGCAGATCTGGAAGGCTTCTTCCATGTAATGTGTGGTCAGAAGGATGGTGGTTCCCTCTTTTTTCAAGAGACGCAGCTTGTCCCAGATCAAATGCCGTACCTGAGGATCCAGTCCGGTCGTCGGTTCATCAAGAATCAGCAGTCGTGGATTGTTCAAAAGCGCCCTGGCGATGACTAGTCTTCGCTTCATTCCTCCGGAGAGTTCCTGAATCCGTGTATTTGTTTTTTCCGTAAGCTCAAGAAAATCCAAAAGATAGGCAATTCGCTGACGCGCCAGATGACCGGGCATGTTGTAGAACTTTGAATAAACCAACAAGTTCTGGATAACATCTAATTCATCATCCAGATTATTGTCCTGCGGCACAACGCCCGATAGATATTTTATCTGTAATTCCTGATATTGAGGGTCGTAGCCAAAAATGCTCAACTTGCTTGTGAAATTTTCATCGCGTGTGCATTGACCGTAGATCATTTTCATCATGGTTGACTTGCCTGCTCCATTGGGACCCAAAAAACCGAAGCAAGTTTGCGCTTCAACTTCAAAGCTCAGGTTGTCAACGGCCAGAACTTTCGGAAAAGTTTTACTTACGTGATCAACAAGAATAATTTTATCCGTCATGTCGTTTACCCAAAAAAACAATTTTTGCCGAACTGCATCTTGAGGGAAAAGGCGCGAAAAAAACCGTTGCGATTAATATATTGCCGCACCAGTCAGGTCAAGCATAATATTTTTAGCAGGAAACAACGATATCAGCTTCATAATGGCCAGAGTAAATTCCGCGGTTCCCGTTTCGCAAATCAAGACGTGTGTTTAGGAGTTCTCTCTAACAGAGCGCAAAAGCAAAATCGGTCTCAGGCGTGCTTTGGGCACCCAGCAAAGTGACATCCAGATTCAGTTTCTGATCGAATCGGTGCTGCTTTGCCAGGTGGTAGGGATGATCGGCATTAAGGCATTAAAATCATGAAATAATTCAAGGTTATGCCATAAGGAGTGTTTACGCGAGCGGCTTGTTTTCGGTTGAGCAGCACATGCGGTCGTGGAACTCCAGAACAGGTGCAATTTCCGGCAGAACTTTTCCTCCCCCCAGCACGCGAATCAGTCTGCAAACACAGTAGGAGGAAGAGGCGCGCTGGTAGGATTCCTGCCATTTCCGGAAACTTCTTTCTTGCTTTTCATTGTCGAACGGCCAGCGCCATGGGGGATGATTCACTTTGATTCTCCAGGGTTTTGGTGTGAGCCTTGCCCTGAAGGAGACCTGCTCTCTGCACAGCCGGATATAAAGAGGGTCGCAGCCCAGGCCTTCCATCAGCTCTTTCGTTTTTGCGCTTGCCGGATCATGCAGGTGGCTGGTGATCAGGCAGCGAAATCCCGCGGCGGTTCGATAAATTCTCAGCGTCAGGCTGAATTGCCTCTGTGCCCATAGTTCGATTCTTGCAAGGATTTGATCTTCGGCCGATGGCGCGGGCGGATCTGTTTTGCCCATCAGTTTTCGCAACCATTGGAATCCTTTGGAGCGGGAGGCATCCTTGGGAAGATCGATATCCATGAACATGGCTTTCGATGTATTTAAAACCAGCGCACCATAGGCATTTCTGGTGACGATGGCCGCGTGTTCACCCTGCCGTTCTTCAATGCTTTCAATGGTTTCCTCTCGCAGCGGGCTTCTTCCGTAAGGGTATTGTTCGAGGGGAGCGCTGGTCAGAGCTTTGGCCGAAACACGCTGAAGTTTTTCGTTGGCCATGTTTTTGGCATCTTGCCAGCTTTTATTCGACCAGCCCCAGCAGGAAAGTAAAAAATTCCGTCCGCCGGGAGCGCTGATACTTTGCTCTTCCCTTTTCCAAAATTTTGGAACATTCATAGTTTCCTCTCTGACCTTTATCAAATGAAAAAGGGGACCCTTCCTTTGGGGTCCCCTTGGCAAAGCTTCAGAAAACCGATGCAACGTGAGACACGATCAAACCTTGCTGAACATGATGGCTCCTGCGTTTCCAAAAGCGCCGCAAAGTGTTGCCACGCAATATTTGGCGTTGGGATAATCCGTTTTCATGATGGAGTTCATGGTGACGACCAAACGGCATCCGCTTTCTCCCAGGGGATGACCCAGAGCCAGGGCGCCGCCCCAGACATTAACGTTTTCAAAGGGAGCATTCTGAGCGATGCCCAGGTCTCTTACGCAGGCCAGGGATTGGCTGGCGAAAGCCTCGTTAAATTCCCAGATGTCGATGTCATTGATTTTCATGCCTTTGCGGTCAAGAAGTTTCTTGACGGCGGGTATCGGTCCGATGCCCATGATGGTCGGATCGCAACCGGCAATGCAGCCGCCTTCATATTTGAGATGGTAGGAAAGTCCGAGCTGGTCTGCTTTGGAGCGCTCCATCAAAAGCAGGGCGGCTGCGCCAATCGTCAGAGGCGAGGAAGTGGCGGCGGTTAAAAGTCCATCGGGTTTGAATCCCGGTTTCATGGTAGCCATTTGCTCTCTGGAAATATCGCCTCGAATCCACTGATCTTTGTCCACCATGAAAGGTGTGCCGTCATCTTTCAGGCCTTCGATGGGAATGATTTCTTGTTTGAATTTTCCTGCCTTGGTGGCTTCATCGGCTTTTTTGTGGCTCCAGAAGGCCATATTTTCCATATCATCGCGGGTAATTTTCCACTGTTCGGCGACTTTTTCAGCGGTTGCGCCCATGGGAATTTCCGCAATGTTGTACCTCTGCATCAGGCGTGGCGCGAAATCCATGTGCATGGCCATAAATACTTTTTGCATGTCTTCGACACCGGCGGCAATATAGGTATCTCCTTCACCGCACAGGATGGCGCGGGCCGCATGCTGGGTGGCCGCCATGCCGGACGGGCACTGCATGGTTAGGGTATTGGTCGCAACCGATTCCGGAAATCCGCCGGCTAGCCAGGCCAGGCGACCGATGTCATTTTGCATGCCGGTAATATTCGCGCAGCCGACAAAGACGGACTCGATTTCCTCCGGTTTAATTTGGGGATTGCGAGCAAACAATCCATCGTAAACTTTTGTGAGAATTTCATCCGGCCTGAGCGCCCTGAACCACCCTTTTTCATTGTGAGCCCGGGAGTTTGCTGATCTTACACCATCGATAATAACACATTCACGCATTGTAAACCCTCCTCTTCATAATAAGATCCCATCGGTCAGGACGGGACTTTTCTCTTTTGTCTTATGGAAACGAATGACGGGCTTTTTATCGTAAAACCTTTTCTTTGTCAAACGGATAGATACGGATGGAAGGCTTTGGAAGACACAGCGATGAGCGAGAGTCTGTCTGGTGAACCGAAGGTTTTTCTTGACAAACAGAACCAGATGAAACTTAACTGACCGCTCGCAACGGATGACCATCAGGCCTGTTTTTTCGCCATCGTCTGTCCACAGATGGATGTTCCCGACAACGAGAAAGAATCCTGTCGTTGATACGTCCGTTCCATTTGCGGCGTCGGAGGAGAACTGTTCAGAAGGTTGGATTGAGAGCATAAACGGCAGGGAAGTGGAATGAAGGAAGTTTTCACCGCCGCCAGCGGCGTTGTCTTTTTTTTGATCGGCATGATTCGTCTTTCGTCGGCTGTCCGTCGCGTGCTGAATGCCCGCATTAAGGAATATGTCAAATATGCCGTGGAAAAGCCGGTTTACGGGTTATTGACCGGCATGATTGCCACGATTATTTTTCAGAGTTCTTCCGCATCAACCGCGCTGACCATCGGGCTCGTCAGCGCTGGGTTGATCAGCTTTTACCACTCTCTGGCCATCCTTTTAGGTGCAGACATCGGCGCCACGCTGACCGTGCAGTTTGTTATCTGGCGGTTTACAGAAATCTCTCCTGTTTTTATTGCCCTGGGAGGAATTTTGTGGCTTGCGCGTCAAAACGCCTGGAAAACTGCAGGAGAGATGATTTTTTATTTCGGTCTGATTTTCTTTGGACTGAATATCCTCAGCCAGGCAGCCGCGCCGCTTAGGTACTCTCCCGTATTTCTTCATTATTTTGCCGAAGTTCAAAATCCGGTTTATGGGGTTATGCTGGGATTGGCGGCAACGGCGATTGTTCAGGCTTCCGCGATTACCATTGGGATTCTGGCCATTTTGGCACAGCAGGGGTTGATCGGACTGGAAAGCGCTGTTCCCGTTGTTTTGGGGGCCAATGTCGGCACAACAGTAACGGCGCTTCTGGCGGGAGCGGCGTCCGGTGTCAGCGGAAAAAGAACCGCCTTGTCGCACCTGATTTTCAAGTGTGCCGGCGCACTGATTTGCCTTTGTTTTCTTCCGTTTTTTTTCGATATGCTGAAGCGCCTGTCCGACAGCGTTCCTCAGCAGATTGTCTGGGCCCATTTTTTAATGAATATGGTAATCGTCGTCGTCTTCATTTTTTTTCTCCGGCCCTTCGCGGCGATGATGCAAAAGATCTTGCCGGGAAAAGATGAAACCCTGCCGGTCTGGCCCGAATATCTGGATCGGAAAGCTTTGGAGGATCCGGCAAGAGCCCTGGAGCACGTTTTAAAAGAGATTCAGCGTCAGGCAAAGCTTTTAGAGATCATGTTGATCAAGACCACGGTATTGATGAGGGATTATCAGGAGGGGAAGGGACGGGATATCGGTTACATTGAGATGGTGGTGAGTAATCTCCGGTCACAGATTGTCCGGTTTTTACTTCAGGTTTCCGGACGCCACCTGACCAGGGAGCTTTCCCGGCGAATTCTGGCCTATACGGCGATGGCCGATGATTTGAAAAGCATCGGATCTCACATTCAGGCGATCAATCTTCTTTGTCAACAGAAGGCTTTGCAAAAGATTCGCTTCAGCGATTGCGGTGAAGCGGAATTGCGCGAAATTGTTTTTCTCGTTCAACACAATCTGGAGGACGCATCAGCGCTGCTTCACCATTTCCATATGGAAACCGTGAAAGGCGCAATTTGCCGTGAAGAGGATGTGGATGTTCAGGTCAGAGAAGCGCTGGACAGCCATCTGAAACGTTTTCATCTGCGGCAATGCAGCGCCCAGGCCGGGCCAATTTTTGTTGAAATGCTGGGGCATCTGGAACGAATATCCGATCTGTGCAATAACATTGTTGAATACGTCTGGGATACGCAATCCTCTGTCTGATTGTCGCGATAAAAAAAGACAGTCTCCAGGAAAAACATCCATCATTTTCTTGTTTTGACAGGAAAGGGAGTTTACGTTATACTTTCGCCGCCCTGAAAGGAAATGGCTCATTCTCACAACACGACAAAAATTTCGGAGGATTTTATGCTTGGAAATCTGAAGCTTTCACTGAAAATCGCAATTTCCATCGCGGTTTCCACAGTGACGGTTTGTGTGCTTCTTGTGGTCACCTATGTCAACAGCATGTCCGGCCTGATTGCCGATGCGGAAAGGCATGCGCTGGAGGCGCACATGAAGTCCTTCAGAAACCAGATTGCCACATCCGGTCAGCACGCCGAAACCATGAGCGCCCTGGTCGGCGGCATGCCGCTTGTTCAGGAGAAGTTCGCCCAGGCGGACCGCAAGGCCCTGGCCGACCAGTTTCTGCCTGTATTCCCAGTTCTTTCAGGATCTTACGGCGTTGTGCAGTTCCAGTTCCTGCTGCCGCCAGCGACATCTTTTTTCCGGGTGCATATGCCCGGAAAGTTTGGTGACGACCTATCCCGGATGCGTCACACGGTTGTGGCGACCAACGCCACCGGCAAACCCACCCGGGGCATCGAGACGGGTGTCGCAGGCCTGGGGGTGCGCGGCATGGTCCCCGTATCCCATCAGGGGCGTCATATCGGAACCGTGGAGTTTGGCATGAACCTGGGGCAGGCCTTTCTGGATGATTTCAAGGCGCGTTACGGTGTGGATTCCATTATGCATGTAGCCGAAGGAAACGGGTTTAAAATTTTTGCCTCCACGCTGGGTAAGGAACCGATTCTGTCTCCGGAGCATTTGCAAAAGGCGCTGGCCGGAGAGGCGCAGCTTGAAAACCGTATGATTCAGGGAGCTTCCTTTGCCGTTTATGCCGCATCCATAAAGGATTATTCGGGAAAACCCATCGGGGTGGTGGAACTGGCCATGAACGACAGCGATTATCGCGCCTCGTTGAGCGCTGCCAGAAGAAACGGAATTTTGCTTGGCCTTCTGGCTTTGGGAATTGGTTTGGCCATTGCCTTTCTGACCGCAAGACAGATGGTCAGCCGGATCAACAAAGTTGTGGAAGGAGTGCATCGCATCGCTCAAGGTGATTTGTCTGCGCCGATTGTGGCTGAAGGCAACGACGAGGTGGGAAAACTTGCCCTTGTTGCCTGTGAAATGCGGAAGAATCTTCATGCCCTTGCCTCCGATGTACGCAGCCATGCCGCGGCTGTCCATCATGCCGCGCGGGAAATTGCTCAGTCTGTCGAAAGTCAGGCGGCCACGTCCATGGAAACGTCTTCATCCGTTGCGGAAATTACCTCCACCATGGAAGAATTTTCCGCCTCTTCCACTCAAATTGCCGACTATTCCCAATCCGTAGTGGATATTGCCAATCAGACGCTGGAAGGAAGCCACAAAGGGTCGGAGGCGATGCAGACCGTTCTTTTGCGGATGGAGGACATCCGCATGGATAACCAGCAAAGTTTGCAGGAAATTATTGATCTGGGGGCCAAATCCAAGCATATCAGCAAGGTTATGGAGATTATCAATGCGGTGGCGGATCAAAGCAGACTGATTGCCTTCAATGCGGCCCTGGAAGCATCCAGCGCCGGAGAGGCGGGGCGACGTTTCTCCGTGGTGGCTGCGGAAATCAGGCGTTTGGCGGACAGCGTGACCGATTCAACAAGAGAAATTGAAGTGAAGATCAACGAAATTCAGGATTCCATTAACCGTCTGGTCATCACGTCCGAAAAGAGGGCGGGAGGCATTATCGCGGGAACGGAGGCCAGCGCCGCCACTGCGCGGAATTTAAACGAGATGGTTTTGGCCGCGGGCCAAACCAGCACCTCCGCCCAACAGATCTCTTTGTCCACCCAGCAGCAGAAAACAGCCAGTAATCAGGTTCTGGTGGCTCTGCGGGAAATTGTCACCGCCAGTTCCCACAACGCCCAGTCCATTGCCCGAATTTCCCAGATCAGCAAGGAAATGTCGGGTCTTTCGGAAGAACTTTCCTTGGTTGTGAATCGGTTTAAACTGGAAGGATAGCTGCGGGGGCTTCCATGAAATCAAATGTTCGCGTGCTGGTCATTGATGCCAATGAACTGGGGCGAAAAAGCCTGTGTGCAATTTTGCGCAGAGAAAGCGGCATTGAAGTGGCCGGCGATACCGCTGTCGGGCGCGACGCCGTCCATCTGGTCCGCGTTTGCCGCCCCGATGTCATTTTAATGAATTTGGATGCGGATTTTCGGGAAGTGCTGGAAGCCATTGAAAATATCATGTGTACGAAGGCCACGCCGATTTTGCTTGTCGGCAGGATCCAGGATTCCCAAAAGGTTTATGAGGCTATTCGGCGCGGTGCCATCGAGATGGTGGAAAAACCGGATGCCAGCCCTGTGTCGGTGAGGAAATTTCTGGACCGGGTGCGTCTGACGGCCTCCCTTCCGGTTATTACGCACATCCGGCCGTCCGGTGGTTACGGTTTGGACAAAACTTTAGAGAAAAAAACGGGAATGGATTCAATCGATCCTCCTTCTTTGCAAGTTTCTGATTTAGCAAATATTTTATCCAGTCGTGTTTTTGCCATCGCTTCATCAACGGGTGGTCCCCAGGCTCTTGCTCTGATCCTGGCGCAGTTGCCGACCGATTTTCCCTGCCCTGTGCTGATTGCGCAGCACATTTCCGATGGCTTTGCAGACGGCATGGCGACCTGGCTTTCTGAAATCTGTTCTCTGCCGGTTCGGTTGGCGACGGATGGTGAAGAAGCAGCGCCCGGTGTTATTTATATCGCGTCGCCGGAACGTCATTGCATTCTGACTGCCGGAAGGCGGATTGCGCTGCCGGAGCGTCATGAAGTTGATCTCTACCGCCCCAGTTGCGACCGATTGCTTAGCTCTGTCGCCGATGTCTGTTTGTCCGATTCCGTGGGCATTATTCTGACAGGCATGGGACAGGACGGCGCCGCGGGAATCGCCCGAATTTACCAGAGGGGGGGAATGACGATCGGGCAGGACAGGGAATCGTCGCTGATCTACGGTATGAACCGCTGTGCCATTGAAGCGGGAACCATCCGGAAAGTGATGCCGGTGGCTTCCATTGCATCGGAAATGATTCGTTTGGCCGGAGGCGGATGGTGATCACCAATCTTGAGCCTTTCAAAGATTTTGTCCGGGGGTTCAGCGGTCTCCATCTGGAGGGTGTGGGGCAAGAAAAGCTTGCTGCTGCGCTTGACGAGCGCATCCGGAAAACGGGAAGCGCAAACGAAAGGGACTATCTACAGCTGATCATGGAGGACGTTGCAGAACGCCTCAAATTAATTAACATTTTGACCATTAACGAAACCTATTTTTTCCGGGAGCCGGATCAGATTCACCTGCTGACGGAGCGCATGATTCCCCGTCTTCTGGAGAGTCGGATGGGCCTGAAACAAGTCAATATTTTAAGCGCCGGGTGTTCTTCGGGGGAGGAGCCTTATTCCGTGGCCATTGCGCTTTGGGAAAAATATCATGAGGCTTTTCCCCGCTTTTGCTGGTTGCTGGGCGTGGACATTGACAGCTCCGTTTTATCCAGAGCCCGCGCCGGAAGATACGGCGATTTTTCCTTCCGGGGGACCCCGGAAGAGGTGCGGCAACGTTATTTTGATCAGGACGGGCATTTCTGGCAGTTGAAGCCCTGTATCCGGGAAGCGGTGACTTTTCGGGAAATGAATCTTCAGAATTTCTCCGCCCGAGACCTCCCGCCCTTCGACATTATCCTTTTTCGCAACGTCTCGATTTATTATGATTTATCTACCCGGCGTCAGGTGCAGCAAAACATGTTTTCTCTTTTGAAAGAGGATGGATTTTTTCTGACCAGCAGCACGGAAACCCTGGGGAACGATCTGGGCATTTTCCGGATGGTTGAAGAAAACGGGTTGTATTATTTTGTCAAAGGCTCTCCTTTGGTTCGCGGACAAAAGAAAGTTCCGGAAAACAGTGCGTCTGTTGGAGTTCAGAAGAAAGTTCCTTCCGTTTTCCAGGCGGTTCCTCCGCCTCCGCATTTAACCCTTCCTTCTTCCTGGAAGAAATGGCCCCCGGAGGAAAAAAGCGTGGAAGAACTGGCCAGGATGGTCCGGGAGGGACTCTACGATGAAGTTTTGCCTCTTCTGACGATTCACTTGTCGGCCCATCCGGAAGATTACCGAATTTTTCTGCTCCAGTCCTATGTATTGCTGAATCGCAAACAGTTTGAACAGGCGGCGGCAGCTTCCTCACGGGCGCTGGAACTTCATTCCTGGAGCGTGGATGCTCTGGTGCTTCTGGGACTGACTTCCCGCTGGCTTCAAAAACCCGAAGAATCCATGTCCTGGTTCAAACAAGCCGTCTATGCCTGTCCGGCCTGCTGGCCTGCCCATTATTATCTGGCCGATTTGCACATCCGCTCAGGCGCGGTCAGTCAAGCCAAACGCTCGTATCGGACGGCGCTTCAGCTATTGTCGCGGACAGGCGCTGAAACAGGATTGGAGATTGTGCCGGACGATCTTCCTGCCGAAGAGATCCGGAGACTGTGCGAACATCACCTGGCAAGTCTTAACGGCCGGACGGAGGAATAAGGCGAGATCATGGCGTTGGATCTGACAAAATTTCTTTTGCGATTTGTTGAAGAAGCCCGTGAGCATTTAGGCAAAATGAGCGATGGCATTGCCTCGCTTGCGCAGGGTGGCGCCGATGCGGATTTGATTCATGCCCTGTTTCGCTCTGCGCATACCATCAAAGGCTCTGCCCGGATGATGAAGCTGATCGGCATTAGTGAAACGGCTCATAAAATGGAGGATGTGCTTGGGGCGCTTCGTGACGGGAAAATTTCCTTCAACCGTGAAATCGGCCAACTGCTCTACCGGACAGTTGACGCCCTTTCCCGCATGGTGGATGGTGTGGCGGAAAAACCATCTGCGCCGGACTTGCCGCTTTCGGATGGAGATTTGCGTCGCGATCTGGCGAATGTGCTCAAACTTGCCGTTCCATCAGAGCCGAAGGAGCCGCCTTCGGATGGCCGAAAGGAGGCTTTGCCGGACCCGGTTGTGATCCAGGAGGGTCCTTCTGTGTCCTCGTCCGGAGGGGCGGAACCCCGGATGAAAATGTCCGAAACGGTTAGACTGCGTTTGGAAAAATTGGACGAACTGATCAAATTGATGGGCGAAATGGTGTCCAGCTCTGCCCGGATGCGCCAGCGTCTGCTGGATTTGGGAGACGTTGAGCATGCCATGGATGTCGGCGGCCGGAGTGGAAAAGACCTGGAAGGTTTGCACCGGTTCAGACGTGACCTGACCGATGATGTTCAGGCACAGGAGCTGCTTTTGGATGATCTCCACGACAAGGTCCTTTCCATGAGAATGCTGCCTTTATCCATCATTTTCGATACGGTGGGGCGTGCGGTTCGCGAGATGGCCCGCTCTCAGGGCAAGCAGGCCGAGTGTATCATCAGGGGGTCGGAAATCGAGCTGGACCGTCAAATGATCGATCGGTTGTCCGATCCCCTTGTGCATATTTTGCGAAACGCCGTGGATCACGGCCTGGAAGCGCCCGACCGGCGCATGGCAGCCGGAAAGGAGGCTGTGGGGCGTGTGTTTTTGAGTGCAAGGCAGGAGAACGGCCAGGTGGTGATTGAGATTGAGGATGACGGCGCAGGCATTGATTTGTCTGCCGTGCGCAGGAAGGCCGTCGCCAGGGGGATAATGACGGAGTCTGAAGCAGGCGATATCTCCAGGGAAAAACTGTTGGAGATGATTTTCCTTCCCGGTTTTTCTACCAGCGCCGGAATTACGGATATTTCCGGCCGTGGCGTCGGACTGGATGTGGTCAAACGATCCATCGCAGATCAACTGCATGGAGTGGTCTCGGTGGAAACGCGTCCCGGCCGTG
>DAOLNX010000097.1:0-11591 GCA_035416785.1 Smithellaceae bacterium
ATGAGAAGATACAAGGTTCTGACAGAGGCAGATTTTGCGCCGGAACTGCAGCTGACCTGCAGAAATATGGAAAATAATTCCAATCCATGGGGTGTCGGTGCTCATCTGCGCGGAGATTGGGCGAAAGAACTGGGTATAAAAACCCTCGCAGAAGATCCCAATGTTGAGTATCTGTTCTATGTTGGTTGTTCAGGATCGTTTGACGATCGTGGCAAGAAAATCTCCGTAGCCTTTGCCAAGATTTTACAGGAAGCCGGAGTTAGTTTCGGAATTCTTGGCACAGAAGAAGGTTGCTGCGGTGATTCCGCAATGAGAGCCGGAAACGAGTATCTTTTCCAATCATTAGCACAGGCAAATATTGATGTCATGAATGGCTATGGCGTCAAAAAGGTTATTGCCATTTGTCCTCACGGGTACAATGCGCTGAAGAAAGATTATCCCAATTTCGGTGGAAATTTTGAAGTGTATCACCATACCGAAATTCTTGCCCAATTGATTGGACAGCACAGGATCAAATTGACTGAGTCACTTCCGGGAACATTTGTTTATCATGATTCCTGCTTCCTTGGTCGCTACAACCAGATTTACACTGAACCACGTCGGATCCTAAGAGCTATTCCTGGAGTTACCGTCGTTGAAATGGAACGGAATATGGAAAAGAGTTTCTGCTGCGGCGCCGGTGGAGCGAGAATGTGGATGGAAGAAGATATCGGAGAGCGTATTAATAACGCCCGTACAAAGCAGGCAATTGCCGCGGGTGCGGACAGAATTGCGGTGGGTTGTCCCTTCTGCCTGACCATGATGTCCGACGGGATCAAGGATAACCACAAGGAAGAAACGATGCAGGCATGGGATTTGGCGGAACTGGTTCTGAAGGCTATGGGCAAGGAAGAAGTCAAGCCGTCGGTTGATGTTTGCGCGATATAGAAGAGTAGAGAGTTAAAGACTGAAAGTTAAGAAGAGCCCCTTGTCCAAAAAGACAAGGGGCTCTTTTCAACTTCAACAACATCAGGAGTAAAGTATGGAATATAAAAATATTCTTTTTCAGGTATCTGAGGGTGTGGCCACAATCATTTTTAATCGACCTAAAGTATTAAATGCGATGAATTCCGAAGTCATGAAGGAGCTATTCTGTGCATTATACGAATGTGAAGAGAATCCTTCCGTGAAATCACTAATTCTAACCGGCTCAGGAGAGAAGGCTTTTGTAGCAGGCGCCGATATTTCAGAAATGCGAAATTACACACCAGTGGAAGTAACGAAGTTTATGGAGCAGGGACAAGAAACCCTTCGTTTTCTGGAAACGATGGGAAAGCCCTCCATTGCTGCTGTTAATGGTTTTGCTTTGGGAGGAGGCACGGAAATCGCTCTGGCTTGCGATATTCGATTTGCATCGGAAAATGCCCGCTTTGGTCAGCCGGAGATTCGTATCGGCATCATGCCGGGATGGGGAGGAACGCAACGTCTGTCCCGGATCGTGGGTGCCGGAATTGCCAAGGAGCTGATTTTAGGAGGAGGTCAGATAGACGCAAGGCGGGCGTATGAAATCGGTCTTGTCAACAAGGTTCTGCCTCAGACAGATTTAATGGAAGAGGCGCAAAAAATGGCAGGAACATTAGCGTCTCTTCCAGGTTTCGCTTTGAAAATGGCTAAAAGCAGCATCAACTTCGGATATGACATGTCACTGGATAATGCTTTGAAGCTGGAATTGATTTCCGTATCTCACTGTTTCAGTACTGAGGATCAGAAAGAGGGAATGACGGCATTTCTTGAGAAGAGAAAACCGAATTTCATTGGAAAATGATTTTAAGGTAAAGATCATCTATGAAGCTACCGGTATTCAAATGGTTGAGCATTGTTGTTCCCGTTTATAATGAAGAGCATTATCTTGAAGAGGTATTGAACAAAGTTATATCACAACCTCTGCCCCTCGGATTAGAGCGTGAAATCATTCTCATCAATGATGCATCAATGGATCGATCTTGGGAGGTTATGAATAGACTGCCCCATCAATTTCCGAACATTCGATTCCAATTGATCAATAAACCCGTCAATGAAGGCAAGGGTGCCGCTTTAAGAGATGGTTTTGCAAAAGTGACCGGTGACATTGTCATTATTCAAGATGCGGATCTGGAATATGATCCGGCAGATTATCCGAAACTGCTACAGCCCATTCTGGATGGAAAGGCGGATGTCGTGTTCGGAAGCCGCTTTATTGGCGAACCTCACCGGGTTATGTATTTTTGGCATCAATTGGCAAACAATATTCTGACGACGCTATCCAACATGCTGACGAATCTAAATTTAACGGATATGGAGGTTTGCTACAAGGTTTTTACTAGAGAGGTTATTGATCGCATAAAAATTCGCAGTCCACGCTTTGGTGTTGAACCGGAAGTAACGGCAAAAATTGCAAGGCTTCGTTTGAATGGAAAACGTGTCCGGGTCTATGAAACCGGAATTTCCTATGCAGGACGTACCTATGAAGAAGGAAAGAAGATAGGTTGGAAAGATGCTGTTTCCGCGATCTTCCAGATTATTCGCTTTCGTTTTATGGACTAAAATGCTATGGCATTTCCCAATAATTGGCCAATCTGTCAGCGAAACCAAATTGACAAAATAGTGGATGCCCCAAAGGGTATGCCCGGTTTCGTCCTTGATTTCATATGAGGGCTTTAGAAATAATGAGGCATTTCAATAATACATGATTTCGGAGTTGTCTTTCACCTTATCCCAAATGGTTGTCTGGGTCAGTCAAAACCGGAGTGCAATTCTTCTGGCAAGCTGTCTGATCCTTGGCGGAGCGGGGGCTCTTGTCATGGCCGGAATGCCATTTCGTGAAAGCTTGCTGGACATTCCCAATGATCGAAGTTCTCACCATGCTCCGATACCCCGCGGGGGTGGTATCGGTATTCTTGTTGCTTTTCTTGTTGCGGGAATCAGTCTTCGCCTTCCCACAACCTTTCTATTTTCCGCGATTCTTGTTTCTCTTGTTAGTTTTTACGGGGATTTTCTACGTATTTCAGTTAAATTCCGACTATACGTTCAGATTCTTGCTGCGCTAATATTTTTATTTCCTTTACTTCCTCGACTGACGGCATACTATGCCGAGTTTTCCGGCGAGTCATCTCCTGTGTTTATCGTATTTCTTCTGCCTATTCTTCTTTTTTATCTTATTGGGACGACGAATTTTTATAATTTTATGGATGGAATCGATGGAATGGCCGGAATGACTGGCTTTATTGCATTTACGCTGATAGGCACTTACACTCTCTACAGCTTGCCTCCACCGGATGTCCTCACGACATCCCTGGCCTGGCTTTCTTTGTGCATCGCATTGGCCTGTCTTGGTTTTTTGCCTTTTAATGTGCCCCGTGCCAGAGTGTTTATGGGAGATGTTGGAAGTATTCTCCTCGGGTTTGTCTTCGCCGCTATGGTCATTTCGACGGCTCGAAACTTTCGGGAGATACTTTTTTTTACCGCATGCCTTTTCCCCTTTTATGCGGATGAATTGTCCACCATGTCTATTCGCCTTGTAAATCGTGAAAATCTCTTTTCTTCACACCGTCGCCATCTCTATCAAATTCTGGCCAATGAAGCCGGGTTTGCCCATTGGAAGATTACGGCTATCTATGGGCTGGTTCAGATAGCGATTGCCGCCGGTGTCTTTATGGTGATGCAGAAGGATTATTGGGTGATTATTCTCTTCCTGACGGGCTGCAGCGCCGCTTTTACCGCGCTTGGCTTCTGCGTTCGAAAAAAATATTCATCCATTCTGATAAAACGAATCCGTGGAAATATACTGAATGGTTCCTCTTCGTGTTGCCAGGGAAAACATGAGATCTGATGTGAAAGAAATATTTTTTCGAATATCATTGTTTACGGTTTTGCTCGCTTTTCTCGTCGCTGATCCTATATGCGTTCTTGCGGCGGATCGGCCCTTTAACCGTGCCAACAATCGGGGGATGACGGGATTATTGGATACGCCAAACGCCAGAGTTCTGGAAAATGGAACATTCCGTGTTGGCATCAGCCAAATCGATCCTTTCCGTTACTATTACGGCGCGATCAGTCCGTTGAAAGGTCTTGAAATTGAGGGAAGATTTACGGAAGAACTGGGAACGGCCGGTTTGATGCCTAAGGGTCCTACTTGGGCAAACTATGGGAATAACAAAGATAAAGCAATTGATATTAAGTATCAGTTTCTGCCGGAAGGAAAATACTGGCCGGCCATGGCCATCGGCTTCATGGATCCTCACGGCACAAGATTGTATGGTTCACAGTATCTGGTTTTCAGCAAGCAGATATATCCTTTTGATTTTACAGTGGGTTTGGGAAATGGTCTTTACGGAAAGCAGCGCCTTTCCAGTACGGGAGACGGCTGGAAAGTTGAAATGTTTCAAGATCCCAAACAATGGTGGTCGGATGCCCAGTTTTTTGGCGGAATCGAGTTTTCTCCCTGGTCAAAATTCTCGTTTGTCGTGGAATACAATCCGATAAAGTATGATGTCAACTACGGAAATCTTTTAAAAAAATATTTTGAAGATCACCCGGCTTCATCCAAAATCAACGTAGGCATGCGATACAAGCCTTTTGACTGGGCTGAACTGGATGTCAGTTATCAGCGGGGAAATCAACTGGGGGTGAATCTGTCTCTGGCCTTTAATTTGGACAAGCCGCTCATTCCCATTTTTGATTTGCGTTATGTTGAGAAAGAAGAATACAAATTTAATCCGATGACTGACAGGCTCAGTTATGCGTTATACGCTTCGGGATTTCGGGATATTGGAATCAAGATTGTCGGATCCGAGATATGGATCGTAGCTTCAAACACCCGCTATTTCTATAACATGAGGGCCGTGGGAATCATCTTAAAAGTTCTCAACAGTCTCCTGCCGGAAGATATTCAAAATATCAATATCATTCTGACGGAAGACAGTATTCCGATTTTTCGTTTTTGCACGGAGCGAGACAATCTGCGTAACTTCGATCAGGAAATATTTAAAGTGAATGAATTCCTGTATCTTTCTCAAATCCAGACAGATATTTATCAAGCGCCAAAGACCAAGAAACATTATCGCCAGTGGTTTGACTATGGTATAAAGCCTGAATTTCAAACATATTTTAACGATCCCTCCGGATTCTTTAAGGGGCGGGCGGGTCTGTCGGGCTGGATGGGATTGAAGCCCTGGAAAGGCGCATCCCTGTCTGTCAGTGGCGAGGTTTTTGCGTGGAACGACATTTCCTCTAATGTGGGTGCGGCTCCGAATCCCGTTCGATCCGACTCGGTCCTGTATCTTCAAAAAGATGTCGGGTTAAGCAGTTTGATGTTTGAGCAAATTGGAAAGACCAAATATGAAATTTTCGGAAAAATTGCGGCAGGTTTGCTGGAAACGCAGTATGGCGGGCTGGACGCGGAGATTGCCACACCTTTATTTGGCGGAAGGATCCTGACCGGGGTCAGTGGCTCTCTGGTGAAAAAAAGAGATCCTGATAATCCCCTGTCGTTTATCAATAATCAGTGGAACGACAATTACAAAACCGCTTTTGTCAATACTCGATTGAATCTCCCGGAAATCGAAGTGGCGCTTGATGTCAAGGCAGGCCGATTTCTGGCTGGTGACAAGGGAGTTAGAATCACAGCAACGAAATATTTTTCTCAGGGATTCATGATGTCGGCATGGTACAGCTTTACGGATACTTCAATTTTCAGCGATTCTATCAATAACGGTTATCATGATAAAGGGATTGCTATTGCTATTCCCTTGCGCCTGTTTTTGGGAAGAGATTCCCGCACAGCCTATAGCTATTCTTTTTCCCCCTGGACGCGCGACGTGGCGCAGGACATCGTTCATCGAACAGAACTATTTAATTTTATAGGAAGAAACACCAAACGTTATATTTTTAAGGATAGTGATCTGATTTCGATACCCTATCCGAAATGATCGCGGATGGTTTTAAAAAAGGAGATTCATATGGATTTTATTGATCTGAAAACCCAGCAGCAGAGAATTAAGATGCAACTGGATGCGAATATTCAAAAGGTTCTGGCTCATGGGAATTATGTCATGGGGCCGGAAATCAAAGAGCTGGAAAGAAAGCTTGCTGCTTATACAGAAACAAAGCATGCCATCAGTTGCTCTTCGGGAACCGACGCCCTTTTAATGGCTTTGATGGCCTATAATGTAAAACCCGGAGATGCGGTTTTTACGTCTCCCTTTACGTTTATTGCGACAGCCGAGGTGATCAGTCTCCTCGGTGCGACACCGATATTTGTGGATATTGATCCGGTAACTTTTAATATGGACCCGATGAAACTTGCAGCGGCCATTTCGGCTGTTAAAAATAACGATTCTTCAATATATCCGCTGCCTGCGGTCCGGCATGTATCACCATTGGTTCCTCGAGGAATTATTCCCGTGGATCTTTTTGGCTTGCTTGCGGATTATCATGCCATAGAAACGATTGCAAAAGAGTCTGGCCTGTTTGTGATAGAGGATGCAGCGCAGTCATTTGGTGCGCAATACAGGAAGAAAATGTCTTGTTCGTTTGGAAATATTGCCTGCACTTCCTTCTTCCCGGCGAAGCCGCTGGGTTGCTATGGAGATGGCGGCATGTGTTTCACCAACGATGATCACCTTTGTGATCTGATGGAATCTATCCGCATTCATGGCAAGGGCGATGATAAGTACGATAATGTCCGCATTGGAATCAACGGACGGTTAGATACTCTCCAGGCGGCCATTTTACTGGCAAAATTTGACATCTTCAGAGAAGAGGTTCGGCTTCGCAATCAGGCAGCCGCATATTACACCAAGCGCCTGGAGGTGGATGCCTCGTTGCAGACTCCGCATATCCCGGAAGGGTACATCAGCGTTTGGGCTCAATATTCGCTGCTGGCCAGAAACGAAGAACACCGCTCGTTTTTGATGAAGAGGTTGCAAGACCAAAAGATTCCCACCGCCATTTATTATCCCAAACCACTTCACCTGCAGGAAGCCTATGCCTATTTGGGATACGAAGAAGGATCATTTCCCGTAAGTGAACATCTGGCGAAAAGGATTTTCAGTCTGCCCATGCATCCTTATTTAAAGCCTGAAGATCAGGAACGAATTGCAGAGCTGATTAAATCAGCATGTGATTAATGGATGGCCGGTGTTATGCTGGTTCACAATTTTTTTTGTCTTTCATTTGGCTTTTTTTCCTGTTGGTCCTGGCAAGTGCCATTGGAGAATTTGCCAGTAGGTGCTTAATTTATTTTTCAGGCTGGTGGACATGCCCAGTGTGAAAAAAAGACCAAGGAATACGGAAAGAATATTCACAAGTAAACGAAGAATAATTATTATCGATGCTATCTGATAGTAAGCTTTACTATGCCATTTATTCAGAAATTGGTAGCGTGACCGGTAAAACTCAATGCGCGATCTGGCGTTGTGTCCGATACTCTGTCCCTGGAGATGATAAATCAGGGCGTCGGGTACCTGATAAATCTTCCATCCGGCGTGTCTCATGGCGTAAGCCATGTCTGTTTCTTCAAAAAAGAAAAAGTAACGGTCGTCAAAGAAACCGACTTTGTCCAGTGCCTCTTTGCGAATCATCATGCAGGCGCCGATTGCCGAATCCACTTCCAACGGTTTGGAGTGATCGTATCGTTTACTGGGATACTTTCCTGGGAAAAGGTATTCCAGAAGGGATGTGTTTGTTGCAATCGTCAAAAGGGTCGGAAAGGAAGCGATGGAATTCTGTTTAGTACCGTCGGCATTGAGCAGTTGACCGCAAACGATCGCTGCTTGAGGATAACCTTCGGCAAAACTCCAAAGTTTTTTTACGGCCTGGTCTGTCAGCACGGCATCCGTATTGATCAAAAGCGCATATTTGCCCTGCATAACAGCGAAGCCCTGATTGTTGGCGACACCGAACCCTCGATTTTCCTTATTGCCAATGATCCGAACCTCCGGATACTGCCTGGCCAACATTTCTACGGATCCATCGGATGAGGCATTATCCACAACGATGATTTCATAGGTCAGGATGTCTACGGTTTTTAAAATTGATTCCAGGCAGTTTTGTAAAAGAGCCTTGGTGTTCCAGTTAACGATGATAAACGAAATGTCCATGTTTTGGCTTACTTCCCAGCGGATGAATGGTCTTGCACCTCAGTTTCAAGACGTCTTGTGCGATCCATCTCACTCAACTTTGCGTATTTAAAGAATTTATTGATAGAATCGGTAACCGCCAGCGTCAGGCCCTGACGGCCGTCGAGGATGCCCAGTCTCAAAAAATAGTCCTGAAAAAAGGTGAAAGCGGCGCGGAAAAAAGCTCCCTGAGGGGAAGAGATTTTACCTGCTGAAAAAGCTTCCTGTGCGCCCAGTGTCGAATATTTGTCGATCTTCTGAAGAATTTTCTCTAATCGGCTATCCGTATAATGTTCAATAAACACGGAGAGATGTTCTGTTTGACCCTGAACTTCAACCGCTTCATGCACAGCGGCGTCCGTCATTCGTCCCGCCTTCCTGCGAAACAGGCGAAGAACGGGATCCGGCCACCAGCCCGCGTGACGAATCCAGCGCCCTTGAAAATAGTTTTTTCGCGGAAAAAAGAAACCGGCGGCTTTCGGATTGGGTGATGTCACAATTTGTTTTATAATTTCCGATGTTTCCGGAGGAATCCGTTCATCGGCATCCAAAACAAGCACCCACGGTTGGCGGCATCTGTCAATTGCCATTTGTTTCTGACGCCCGAAACCCATCCACTTTTCCTGATAGATGTCACAACCGAATTCATTGGCAATTGCAAGTGTTGCATCCGAACTTCCGGAATCGACGATGACAATCTGACCGGCAAAAGATACGCTTTGGAGGCAAGAACGGATATTGTTTTCTTCGTTTTTGGTTATGATTGCCACGGAAAGCGGAGTTTTTTCCATTGAAAATCCTTATGAATTTCAAAATCGTCATTTAAACGATATGTTCGGTAGCATATTTATCAGGGCATTTAAACATGAATTTTTCATTTAACTGTGTTAGAGCAAGCGTCGTAAAGATAGGTATAATGACATACATTATGAAAAAAATTGCGATAGTCATACCAAAATATGGCCTGATCGGCGGGGCGGAACAATTTGCGTCTGAGTTAACGGAGAAGCTGTCCGGAGGACGTCAGGACGAATTCCATGTATTGGCCAATCGCTGGCAGGCGATTTCCCCGTCTTTCCGTTTTCATAAAATTCCGATTATTTCCTTTCCCAAATATCTGACAACCATCAGCTTTGCCTGGCTTGTTCAGCGCAGGCTTCAACGCAATCATTTTTCCCTGGTACACAGTCATGAAAGAATTTTTACGGCGGATCTTTTCACACTGCACGGCGTGCCGCACCGGTACTGGGTTCATCATGTCCGCAAAAAACGATTGAGTCTCTATGATACTGCAACGGCCTGGGTGGAAAGAAAACTGATTTATGAAGGCGGCTGCAAAAAATTTATTGCTGTATCCCACTTAACCAAGGACATCTTTCTTCAGGAATATCCCATTAATCCTGGCCTGGTAGATGTGATTCATCCCGGAGTGAATTTGAGGGATTATCAGTGCAAGAACAAAAACGATGTGCGTCATGCCGTAAGAAACACACTGGGCATTGGTCCTGACGATCCGGTGATTGTTTTTGCCTCCATGAATTTTGAGATCAAGGGGCTTGATGATATTTTAATGTCCTTGGGGCAGTTCAAAATGCGAAATAGCAAATTCAAGCTGGTTGTCGCAGGGAAGGGCAACACCAAAAAATATGAAAAAATCATCCGGGAAGCCGGACTGTCCGGAAACGTCATCTTCACCGGCACACTGGCGAAGGAGAAACTTGTTGATCTGTATCTGGCGGGTGATCTGTATATCATGCTTTCCAAGTTCGACACCTTTGGCATGGTTGTTCTGGAAGCCATGGCGGCGGGGCTCCCGGTCATGATCAGCAGCCATGTTGGCGCGAAAGACCTGGTGCAGGAAGGTCAAAACGGTTTTATTATCGACAATCCGTCCGACTATGCCCGCATCATGTCCAGGCTTGAAATTCTCTTGAATGAAAATTGCCGCAGAGACATGTCCGCATCTGCGTTTCAAACAGCTTCTCAAAATACATGGGATAGCGTGGTGGAAAAATATCAAATCATTTACAATGATATTCTGGCTGCAAAAGGCAGGATGCGGCAATCAGGAAGCAATGACCGGATATGAAGATTATCGACAAAACCATTCACAAACTTTCTGAAAGTATCCGCAATGTTCTCCTGATTCAACTGGGTGATATCGGCGATTTGGTTTGGACAACACCCAGCATACGGGCTGTAAAAAAATCAATTCCAGACTCAAAAGTTTCACTTCTTGTGCAAGAAGGTTTCGCCAGTCTCCTGGAAGCGGATCCCTCCATTGACGGAATATTGGAGATAAAACGGCCTTATGGAAGTTTATTTCATCAGATGGTCCGGCAATTATTGTTTTTAAAGGATATCCGATTTCGGCATTTTGATCTGGCGGTGGATCTGCGTCTGGGAGACCGGGGGGCCTTTATGGCGTTTGCCACAGGAGCACCGATGAGGGTAACGCTGTATCATCCCGAAGGTTTGCCATTCTGGAGAAATTTTCTTTTTTCCCATGGAGTTGTTCCTGGCGTTCCTGTTTACACATGCGGCGCGGCGGAGCAATCTCTGGGGATTTTGAGAGGCCTTGGCATCGATACAGATGATGCTGTCCCGCAATTATGGATTAGCGATGATACCAGAAGGTGCGTCCGGGAAATCCTCGTCCGGGAAAAGGCAAACGGGTTTAGACAATGCATCTCGATAAATCCTTTCTCACGCTGGTCCTATAAAGAATGGAATCCTGACAGGTGGATCGAAATCATCAACTGGTTGTGGAGAGATTTCTCCATCCCTGTTTTTGTTATCGGCTCCAGGGATGAACTACCAAAAGTGGACGCTCTCATCCGACGGTGTGACGCAAGACCATTCAACTTTGCGGGCAAGACGACGCTCGCGGAACTGGCCGGACTGTTGAGCTTGAGCCGTCTGCACATCGGCGTGGACAGCGCTGCACCCCATATTGCCGCGGCGGTGGGTACGCCAACCGTCACCATTTACGGACCTTCAAGCTGGAAAGACTGGGCGCCTCCCGGAGAAAACCATCGTGTTGTCTTGCCACCAATGAATTGTGTTCCATGTCATCAGAAGGGATGCAATGGCAGCGGACGCAGTCAGTGTCTGGATGAACTGGACTCTGATCAGGTAAAGTCTGTTGTTTGTGAGATGATCGAAAAGATTCCGGTTAGACATGAGCAAACGTTGGTTAATGAATCATTTTCATCAAGATAAGTATATTCTTAATTTTGTTTTGCTCAATAAAAAAACCGCGGTGAAAGTGAAAAGAAGGGTCAGCGCGAAAACGAATATCTTTTCCGTGGTCATCAACTGGAATTGCATATATTGATGAGACTTCATCCATTCGGCCATTCGGCCCATGATGAATGCGCCATACATATGCACAGCAAATATTCCCAAGGTAAATTTTGCTAAATAAGCCGTTGGCCGGGAAATCGGGAACTTGAC
>DAOLNX010000098.1:0-11513 GCA_035416785.1 Smithellaceae bacterium
CCATCAAGCAAAAATACGGCAAAAAAATCTCCTGGGCCGATCTGATGATTCTGGCTGGCAACTGTGCGCTGGAATCGATGGGATTCAAAACTTTCGGCTTTGCCGGAGGTCGTGTCGATGTTTGGGAACCGGAAGAAGACATTTACTGGGGTTCGGAAGACCAATGGCTGGGCGATAATCGTTATTCGGGCGAGCGGGACCTGGAAAATCCGCTGGCTGCCGTGCAGATGGGACTCATTTATGTCAACCCGGAAGGTCCAAACGGCAATCCCGACCCGGTCGCCTCCGGCCGGGATGTGCGTGAAACCTTTGCGCGGATGGCGATGAACAATGAAGAAACGGTTGCGCTGGTTGCCGGCGGCCACACCTTCGGGAAATGCCATGGCGCAGGACCTGCGACCCATGTGGGACCGGAACCGGAAGGCGCCCCCCTCGAACAGCAGGGCCTCGGCTGGAAAAGCAGTTTCAAAAGCGGCAAGGGCGGCGATACCATTTCAAGCGGCATTGAAGGTGCCTGGAAGCCCAACCCGACAAAATGGGATTCGGGTTATCTGAAAGTTCTTTTCAAATACGAATGGGAACTGGTGAAAAGCCCGGCCGGAGCCCATCAGTGGCTGGCAAAGGACGTGGAAGAAGAGGACATGGTGGTGGACGCGCATGACCCGTCCCAAAAGCGCCGCCCGATGATGACCACGGCGGATCTCTCCCTGCGCTTCGACCCGGTTTATGAACCGATTTCACGGCGTTACCTGGCCAATCCAAAAGAATTTGCCGATGCTTTTGCCCGGGCCTGGTTTAAGCTGACCCATCGCGATATGGGGCCTCGCTCGCGTTATCTCGGACCGGAAGTGCCCAAAGAGGCGCTGATCTGGCAGGATCCGATCCCCGCCGTCAACCATAAACTGATCAACAAAACGGATGCCGCTAATCTGAAAAGCAAAATTCTGGCCTCGAGTCTGTCCGTAGCGGATCTCGTATCCACCGCCTGGGCGTCTGCATCCACATTTCGTGGTTCCGACAAACGCGGAGGCGCCAATGGCGCCCGTATCCGTCTGGCGCCGCAAAAGGATTGGGAAGTAAACGAACCGGCCCGGCTGGCCAAAGTCCTCAAAGCTTTGGAGCGAATCCAGAAAGCCTTTAACAAGGAACAGACGGGCGACAAGAAAGTATCTCTGGCGGATGTCATTGTCCTGGCCGGTTGCGCCGGCGTGGAGCAGGCGGCGAAAAATGCCGGGCACAAAATTGCCGTTCCCTTCTCTCCCGGGCGTATGGACGCTTCGCAGAAACAGACCGATGCGGTGTCATTCGGTGTGCTGGAACCGAAAGCTGACGGTTTCCGCAACTATTCGAAAACCAAATTCACGTTGCCCGCGGAAGAAATGCTGGTGGACAAGGCGCAGCTTCTGACGCTGACCGCGCCGGAGATGACGGTTCTTCTTGGCGGGTTGCGTGTGCTGGGCGCCAATTACGGAGGCTCCCGTCATGGCGTTTTGACTTTGCGCCCGGGGCTCCTGACTAACGATTTCTTTGTCAATCTGCTGGATATGGGAACACAATGGAAGGCCTCCGCCAAAAACGCGGATGAATTTGAAGGGCAGGACCGCAAAAGCGGAGAAATCAAGTGGACCGCAACCCGTGTTGATCTGGTTTTTGGAGCCAACTCCCAACTGCGGGCCATTGCGGAGGTTTACGCCTGCAAGGATGCGCAGGAAAAATTTGTGCAGGACTTTGTGGCCGTGTGGAACAAAGTCATGAATCTGGACCGGTTCGATCTGGCCTAAGATCAATGAGTCAAAGGAGTTGGCAAATGGGAAAAAGTCTTTGCAAGCTCCGTAGCATAGAGGTGTTGCCCAAATAGAGATCAAAAAATTATCAGGAGGAAATCAAAAATGTCGAAAACGGAAGAAGCATTGAAAGAAGCATTTGCCGGAGAATCCCAGGCCAATCGAAAATATCTGGCTTTTGCGGCCAAGGCGGATCAGGAAGGATTTGCCCGGGCCGCAAAATTGTTCCGGGCGGCCGCCGAAGCGGAAACTGTTCATGCTCATGCTCATTTGAAGGCGCTGAAAGGCATCCGTTCCACAAAGGAAAACCTTCAGGAAGCGGTCGAAGGAGAAACGCACGAATTTAAAAGCATGTATCCGGCCATGATCGAAGCGGCCAAAGCCGAAGGCCATAAAGAGGCGGAGCGGTCTTTTGTTTATGCCAACGAAGTGGAAAAAATTCACGCCGCCCTCTATCAGAAGGTTCTGGATAATCTGGATGCGGCAAAAGAAGCCGACAGTTATTATGTCTGCCCGGTCTGCGGATACACGGCAGAAAAGGAAGCACCCGAGACCTGCCCGGTGTGCGGCGCTAAAGGCAAGATGTTTAAAAAAGTGGATTAACATCATACAACCCATATAAGGAGGTTTATCATGGCAATCAGAAATGAAATTTTCAAATGTGAACTATGCGGCCATATCGTGGCCGTGCTGCACGAGGGCAAAGGTGAACTGGTCTGCTGCAATCAGCCCATGAAAAAATTCACGGAAAACACGGTGGATGCTGCAAAAGAAAAGCACGTTCCGGTTATTGAAAAAGTTCCGGGCGGCATCAAGGTAAAAGTCGGCAGCGTTGCCCACCCCATGGAAGAAAAGCATTACATTGAATGGATTGAAGTGATCGTGGACGGCAACTCCTGCCGCCAGTTTTTGGCGCCCGGCCAGCCCCCAGAAGCGTTTTTCCCCGTCGAAGCTGCCACAGTTACGGTCCGGGAATACTGTAATCTTCATGGCCTGTGGAAAGCGTAGGCCGGGTCAGGTTGACCCTTTTTGAAAGGACAATCCATGGTGAAATTATACCGATGTCT
This sequence comes from Smithellaceae bacterium, assembly GCA_035416785.1. Lineage (GTDB taxonomy): Bacteria > Desulfobacterota > Syntrophia > Syntrophales > Smithellaceae > UBA8904. The sequence continues at coordinate 2,852 of DAOLNX010000098.1, forward strand.
GATATGCGGGGATGCGTATATTGGCGCTGCTCCCCCGGCAAACTGCCCTTTCTGCGGGGCGCATGTGGAGTATCTTGTCGAAGCAAAAGATGCCGTCGTGAATTTTGATGTGCCGTTGAGCGTAAAGGATCGGAACCATGCTGAACACGCGCTCAACGTGGAAATTAGCAACGCAACATTTTATTCGTGCGCCGCCGCTAAAACCGACAACGCCGAGGGCAAAATTCTTTTCAAGGCGCTGGGCAAGATTGAAGCCGAGCATGCCTCCATATGGAGGAAGATTCTCAAACTGGGCGCTCTTCCTCAGGGAAATGAGACCTGCCATCTGGAAAATGTCGAGAATCTGAAAGAGTCCCATGCCAGAGAAATGAGGGCCATCGACTTCTATCGAAAAGCGGCAGCCGAAGCGGATCATCCGCGGATCCAGCAGCTTTTTGAAGCGCTGGTGGAAATTGAAACGGATCATCTACATTTGTCCAACGAAAGACTTCAGTAAGTCGTTCTTGTGGAAATCGGGGAAGGTCATCCCCCGATTTCCACAACACGCATCGTCATGAAAGACATTGACCCCGGGGTTTTTTCCCGGTCGGGGGTCAACTCTTTTTTCCATACTCCGGATCGATCTTCACCAGCGCCGTGACGACAAAGCCGGGGATGGTGGTCAGCAAAATCCAGTAATAAAAATGGATATATCCCAGCTTTTCCTGAATCCAGCCGCTGGACATGGCAGGAACCATCATGCCCAGAGCCATGATCCCCGTTCCCATGGCGTAAAAAACGGTTTTGTATTCGCCTTGGGAAACCATAATCATGTACATCGTGTAAGCGGTAAAGCCAAATCCATAGCCGAACTGTTCAAAGGCAACTGCCGAACCGATCAGCCAGAGGTTTTCCGGCTGTGCGTGGGACAGATAAACAAATATTAAATCAGGAACATGCATAACCGTTACCATAGGCCAGAGCCAGAATTTCAAACCGTTTCGGTAAACGGCGTACCCGCCCAGCAAACCGCCCAGCATAAGCGCGACCACGCCCACGGTTCCATAAATCCAGCCGACTTCCGCAGTGGAAAGTCCCAATCCACCGTCGGCGCGGGAATCAAGCAGGAACGGGGCGACCATTTTTACCAGCTGCGCTTCTGCAAACCGGTAAAACAAAAAAAAGCAGATGATGGTGAGAATATCCTTCTGCCGGAAGAACAGCGAAATTATGCGGAAGTATTCTGAAAGAATTCCGCTTCCTTTGTTCAGTGGAGCGCTATGATCGCTTTCCGGGTAGGGGAGCACGAAAAAATGATACAGACACAAAGCCAGAAAAAAAGCGCCAACGACCACAAAGGTCATGGACCAGGCAAAAGCCATGGAATGTCCGTTTTGATTCAATGTGCCGGCCAGAATGACCAGACCGCCTTTGGATGCTATTGTGGCTACACGGTAAAAAACCGTTCGGACGCCGACAAACGCCGCCTGCTGTGGAGTGTCTAGCCCCAGCATGTAGAAACCGTCGGCGGCAATGTCGTGGGTCGCAGAAGAAAAAGCCATAATCCAGAACATGGCCAGGGAGTATTTGACAAAATCCGTGGCCGGCAGGGTCAGTGCGACACAGGCAAATGATCCGCCGATGGCCAGTTGCATAGCGATGATCCAGAAGCGTTTGGTGCGGAAAAGATCGACAAAAGGGCTCCACAGGGGCTTGATGACCCAGGGAAGATAGAGCCAGCCCGTATAAAGGGCAATTTCCGTATTGGAAAGTCCAAGATTTTTATACAGGACCACGCTGACGGTCATAACAATCATATAGGGAATGCCTTCCGCGATATACGTGGAGGGAACCCAAAGCCAGGGATTACGTATTTTGGCGGTTTTTGCATTTTGGAGGGTCATCGCATTCCTTTTCTCGACGCCGATTGGGCGGCTGTTTTGATTTTCAATATCTTTTTGTTAATTCAGCGCCCGGAAAATAGTGCGCCAAGATGTCTGTAGCTGTCTGTCCGCGAACCGCCATCATGGCTGCCCCGATTTGACACAAGCCGACACCATGCCCCCAGCCGCCTCCTTCCAGGAGAAAACAAATGGCTCTGCCGTTGTGATCGCGCTTGACGGTGACGACAAACGCACTGGACAGTAAATGGGTCGGCGCGAGCCAGCGGCGGATTTCCAGCTCCTTGCCGACCATGACGGTCCGTTTTGACCCTGTGATTTTCAGCCGATGGATTCTTCCCGAAGGACCGCGGAGCAGGGGTTCAAGATGCAGCAATTCACCGAAATCTATGCCGGATTTTTTCGTGAGAATGTCCTCCAGTTCCGAACGTGAATACTCCACCCGCCAGCGGTAGAAATTCATCGTTTCCAGATCGAAAGACGGCAGAATCTGCCGCAGGGTTTTCTGGTCGGTTGTGTTGCAATACGCATCCGGGGTTGAAAGAAGCCAAGTGGCTGCATCATCTTCGGAAGCGATGCGGGCGTATTTTTGAGTGTGATCGGAGACGCAGCTCAAGTAGGGCAAAGAATCATCTTCCCAGGCGGTTGCAAACTCATCGGTCAGTCCGCCACAGCATTTGTAATAGCGCGCGTCGCATATGCCGTCGTTACTCGTCAGAAATATTCCGTGTGTCTGCAAAATGGCGCAGGCGACCTGCTCGGAAATAATTCGTGTTATGCCTTGATACCTCTGACAATGGTCATCGGCGCAGACATCGAAATCTTGATGATCGTTCACATCTTGCCAGACACGGATTTCTTCTTCATTTTTTATCTGCCGGATTCTTTGGCCTTTTTTCTTTTCCAGCATCGCCACAAGCCAGCTTCTTGCCGTGATAGCCTGCGCCTTCAGAAATTCCAGGGGTGCATCCGCGGACATTTCGGAAGAGATGACCGAAGCAAGGTACTCCTCCAGACCGACCAGGTTGATCAGATGAAAATGATTTTCGTTATGTGCCAGAAGAAGCAAACCGCCGCGAAAGGACTGCTCCTGCACCCTTTGCCAGTGAAAATCAATGCCGATTTGAATGTTTTTGACGGTAAAATATGTTTTCGTGGGATCTGATGGGAAAAGAGTAATTTCCTTCCGGCGGATCACTTCTCCGTCCGGATTTGCCAGAACCACCCTTCCGTTTTCGCAGCGGGCTGAAAGCTCACCGCTGATCGTCCCGTGTTGGGAGAGGAAAAAATGGCCCTCCAGTTTGATGCGAGTTTCCTCGGTGTTTTGCAGCAGGGCCACTTTGATGTCCGGTTCGCAATGAATCATTCCCTTATCCGTGAAGCTGAATATGCACCGGGTTTTAAAAGGATTAACAGGATAAGTCAAGCAAGTTATCAGGCCAAAACGTAAAGTCTCGTCAACCGGAAGAGCAAGGAAGCAGACATTGATGCCGGCGTGGGGAGTGACTGGGGAAATAATTCTTTGTATTGAACGATTCTCTTGAAGATTATGAAATTGTTGTGTAGGAAAAAACGGAAAAGCACAAGGAATGGATAAGATAATTCTATGACACAAATTTGGCCCATTGGAGGAGGCAAAGGGGGGTCGGGAAAGAGCTTTCTGACCAGTTCCCTGGGCAGGTTGCTGGCGGAACAGGGTAGAAAAACTTTGGTGATCGATCTGGACCTGGGGGCGGCCAATCTTCATACTCTTTTGGGGGTTCCCTATCCGCAAAAGGGTTTTTCTGATTTCATCCGCAAGAAAGTCCCCCGCCTGGAAGACACCATCGTTGAGACGCACTGCAAGAATCTCTTTCTGATCAGCGGCGCGCACGACAATTTCGACATTGCCAATCTCTCCTATGAACAGAAGATGAAAACGCTTCGCGCCATCGCCAAACTGGACCAGGACATTGTCTTACTGGATCTGGGGGCAGGAACATCTTTCAATACCTTAGATTTCTTTCTGATTTCGCAAAACGGCATCTTTGTCGCCACGCCGGAGCCTACGGCAGTCGAAAATTTCTACCGTTTAATTCGTTCCATCTTTTTTCGTCGGATTCGCTACTCGTTCAGCGCGTCGGATTTCAGGACGCTGGAGGCCGAAGCGGAAGAGCGCTTTGGCGGTGATGCTTTAGGCAGGCCAGACCTGGTGATGAAGGTGATTGCCGAATCCTCTCCGGACAAGCACGCCGACCTTCAAAAAGAAATGGCTTCGTTTCGGTTTCAACTGGTCATCAATCAATTACGCAAGCACGATAACGCCTCGCTGGGGTTGCAGATGAGTAAAGTGGTGTCAAAACATCTGGGGCTGCATGTCGAACATGCCGGAAATGTAGCGTATGACGAGCATGTGCATGACGCCATTTACCAGCAGGCGCATTTTTTGGACCGTTATTCCTACACAAAAACCGCTCTGGATTTGCGCGCCGTCAGCAGGCGGATCGCCGGTTCAACGGGAAAGCAGTTGACGTTTGATTACATGTAAATCCGGATTCAAGGACAAGTTCATTTTTTGAGGTTTTTTATGGCCAGGGATTTTGCCTCTTTAAATTACTATGAAATGCTGGACATCAAACCCGGCGCCGCGCCGTTTGAAATCCGCCAGGGCTATGGCAACGCCATGCAGATTTACGGCCCGTCCTCCATGGCCAGCTACTCTTTCTTTTCCGAGTCGGAAAGAAAAGAAGTGCTTCTTTTGATTGAAAAAGCGTATCATACGCTCATCAATGAGCAGGCCCGGCAGGAATACAACGAAATGCTGATTCGTGAAGGCGTCCTGCAGGCTGTGGAAGAAACGCCGCAAATCAAAAAAACCGTGGCGGTCTTTCAGATGAATCGGGGACAACCTTTGAAAGTCTGTGCGGCTGGAAGCGAAACCCTGAAAGAAAAAATTTGCCAAAGCGAAACGATTGGCCGCATTCTGGCGCAAAATGAGCTGTGCGGAGCAGACCTGAAAAAAATCCGCACAGACCTTGACATTTCCATCGAACAGATTGCCCAGGAAAGCCGGATTCGTGCGGATCACCTGAAAAACATCGAAGAAGACCAGCTTGCGCATCTGCCGGCGGCGGTTTTTCTTAAAGGGTTTGTGAAATCCTACCTGAAGTGTTTATGCCTGGAACCTGTGGATGAACTGGCTGCCCGCTACATGGAAACGATGGCAAGCCGGAAATAACCTTGACGGCCTCGACACCCATTTTCGGAAAAGGAGCAAAAAATCATGCAAACTGATACCTTCCAAACAACAAAGGGAAATCTGGAAATCCGTTTTCTTGGACACAGTTCTCTCATTTTTTTCTGGGACGGCAAAACCATTCATGTGGATCCGGTTTCGGCGGAAGCCGACTATTCCAAACTTCCCAAGGCGGACATGATTTTGATTACTCATGATCATTATGATCATCTGGACTTGAAAGCCGTGGGCCTGATTAAAACTGCCGCCACAAAAATTATCGGCTCGCCGATGGTAGGTAAGCAAATTCAAGGGGTTATTGTTTTGAAAAACGGCGATTCGCAGACCGTGGACAACCTGAAAATCGAGGCGGTTCCGGCCTACAATATCGTTAATATGAGCGCGCCGGGCAAGCCTTTCCATCCCAAAGGAGTGGGCAACGGCTATGTGATCACCTTTGGCGACAAGCGAATGTACATTGCCGGCGACACGGAAAACATCCCGGAGATGAAGAAGCTGCAAAACATCGACATTGCCTTTCTGCCGATGAATCTGCCTTACACCATGACGCCGGAAATGGTGGCCGATGCGGCCAGAATGTTTCAGCCGAAAATTCTGTATCCCTACCATCAGGGGGAGACAGACACGTCAAAATTGCTTGCCCTCCTCAAGGATGATCAACATATCGAAGTGCGCATCCGGAAGATGAAATAAAAATTTTTTATTCAGAGAGGTCTTATGAATATTTTGTCCCGTAAAGTTCTTGCTTTGCTGATTTTTCTTCTCATCGCCCCCGTCATGGCCGCCGCCGCGCAGGCCGGTGAATTGCCGTCGCGTACCGGCGCTGTCATGAAAGGTGTCCAGGCCGACGGGGCCTGCGCCATCGTCGGCATGAGCGCCGAGCAGTGCCAGTTGACAGCCCTTCAGCGGGCGCGGGCGTCCGCCATCGAGCAGGCGGCCGGCGTTTCCGTCACGTCGGGGACACTGGTGACAAACTTTACCGTTGCTGCCGACTTCATCAAAACCTATGCCAGAGGGTTCATCGTCGCGGAAAAAGTGGCATGGCTGCCCCTGGGCCAGTATCAGAAGGATACGGCCACCGCTCCCATCCCGGAATACCGGGTCAAGATCACCGCCGATGTCTATGTGCCCGAAAAAAAGGTCAAACCCCTGGGGCTTCAGGCCCGGTTAAACAGCAACGTCTTCCGGGAAGGTGAGAAGGCCAGAGTTACCGTCCGCACGACGCGGGATGCCGGGTTGGCCGTCTTCAACATCATGGCCGACGATCGTGTTGCGCTCCTTTTCCCGCATCCCCAGGAAACCAATAACCGTCTTGCCGCCGGCAAGGAATTTATTTTTCCTGCCGCGGACTCCAAGGTGGAACTTGTGATGCAACCGCTTTCGGGGCATCAAAAGGATGCCGAGGCCCTGCTGGTTATCGCCTGGGAAAAAGGACAGGATATTCGGGTGATGGATATGTTTCCAGCAGGCGCGCCGGTTGCATTCAGCGAGTTTTTCCGGACGCTGGCCGACATTGCGGACCGTTGTGAGGAAACGATCCTGCCTTATGAAGTCATGGCGGCGCCCTAAAGCGCCGTCTTTTGGCCGCTTTGGCCTTATTCGTCATACCATCGCGCATGGAGACTTGCTTTTCTATTTTTTAACATAAGGTCTCGTGGCTAAGAATGCTCAGCCTTTGGGATGTTCGTCACTAAGATATGGCCGTCATGCCCGTGAAAACGGGCATCCAGAGAAATAAGCCCTAGATTCCCGCTTTCGCGGGAATGACAAAAATGTTAGTGGGAATGACGTGAAATATCGAGGAAATAGCAGGCCGGTGGCATTCGTAGGAAGAGTGCATGGGGGCGCTTTCTATGAAAGCGTCAAAAGAGCAGATAGACAACCAAAGATGTTTACCATAAGTTCTATGGCACGGAGGAGGTAAAGAGCATGGCATCAAACCGCAATATCAGCGTTGAAAAAGACCGGATTGCCCAATTCTGCGTTCAACATCATATCCGGCGTCTTTCTTTATTTGGATCGGTGCTGCGGGAGGACTTCCGGCCGGACAGCGATATCGACGTCCTGCTCGAATTTCAACCGGATCAACGAGTCGGATTGCTGCGGCTATCGGCTTTGGAACTGGAACTTTCTGGCATTATGGGAAGAAAATGCGACTTGCGGACACCGGCGGAACTCAGCCGCTATTTTCGGCAGGAAGTGGTGAATGGTGCGGAGATCCAATATGTTGAATCATGATCTGATCCGTGTCCATCATATGCTTGATGCGGCAACGGAAGCCTTGGCGTTTGCCTCAGACAGGACGCGGGCACATCTGGACAAGGAAAAACGCATCTATGAAAATATATCTTGACGCTTGCGTTTACAACAGGCCATTCGATGACCAGAAACAACCCCGCATTGCCATCGAATCCATGGAATTCATGTTTTTGCTGTCAAAAATAGAAAATGATGAAATTAAACTTATTGGCTCCTTTGCCCTGAATTATGAAAATGACAACAGCCCCTATATTGACCGCCGTGAAATGATTGCCGACATCATGAGCGTGGCGACAGACCATATTGTTTATTCTGACGATATTATGAACAGAGCAGCGGAAATTGAGAAAAACGGCATTATGGGGTTGGATGCAGTTCATCTGGCCTGCGCTGAAAAAGCACGGGTGGATTGTTTTATTACCTGTGATGATGTATTGTTGAAGAAAGCTTCAAGGCTCAAGGGCCAACTGACTGTGAAAGTCCTTTCCTTACTGAGTTTTATGAACGAGGAGGTGTTTGCAATATGAACCGTGCGGAAAAATATACGCCGGCTGAAATCAGGCACGCAGGTTGGGAGGCGTTGAAAGATAAACTGGGTATTGCGGGCGCGCTCAAGTTCATCTCGCAGTATGAAATCGGCGAAGGGGATTATGCCAAACTGCGCAGAGATCTTTACCAAAAAGAAGAAGTTCAGGATTTATTGTCCAAAATGAAGCGCTGAAAAAGCGACTACAACATAAAGAGGAAACCGCATGTCCCCCTCGGCGCGGCGCGCCGGGCATACGTTCCCACGCAGCGCGTGGGAACGAGGATAAAAGGTTGCTGTCAGCAAAATGAGTAAAAGGAAAGGCCTGGATGAGGTTGACGAATCTACTCCTTTGTCATGCCCGCGGTTTTCCGTCGGGCATCCAGCTTTGCCCGTCATGCCCGTGAAAACGGACATCCAGGAAAGAGAAACTGGATTCCCGCATTCGCGAGACCTTATGTTAAAAAATAGAAAAGCAAGTCTCCATCCGCGATGGTATATTTAGTTTGCAAAAACGACAATAAACCCGAAAGGAGACTCGCCATGGAGAAAGTTAGCAAACTTGATTTTACAGGTCAACACATTTACATTGGTTTGGATGTTCACAAGAAGAGCTGGAGCGTAAGCATAAGAACACCACAGTTTGAACACAAGACATTCACCCAGCCTCCAGAGGTTGAGAAGTTGACAAATTATTTGGAGAAGAAATTTCCGAAGGCTACATATCACGCAGTTTACGAAGCCGGGTTCAGTGGTTTTTGG
>DAOLNX010000099.1:0-11422 GCA_035416785.1 Smithellaceae bacterium
CCACCGCGATCCGCTCGATTGCCAAAGAAGGCGACAAGTGGGTCGATGCGCACGATATTTCCTCTCTGCGCGTCCTGGGGTCGGTCGGTGAACCGCTCAATCCCGAAGCGTGGAAATGGTATTACGATAAAATCGGCGCCGGCCATTGTACGATATCCGATACCTGGTGGCAGACGGAAACCGGCGGACATATGATCCTGCCTCTGCCTGGTGCAATCGACATTAAACCGGCCAAAGCCATGGTTCCGTTCTTCGGCGTAGTTCCGGCTTTGTTCGATGAAGAAGGAAAAGAAATCAAGGGACCCGGAACCGGCGCTCTCTGCATTAAAAGTTCCTGGCCCGGCATCGCCCGCGGTTTATGGGATGACAAGGAAGGCCGGTTTGTCGAAAATTATTTCGTACAGTTCCCGGGCAATTACTTCTCCGGCGACGGCGCCGAGCGCGATGCCGACGGTGACTACAAGATCACCGGCCGTGTCGATGATGTGATCAACGTATCCGGCCACCGGCTGGGCACAGCGGAAGTTGAAGCGGCGCTCACGTCTCATCCGGATGTCGCCGAAGCGGCGGTTGTCGGTTTCCCCCACGACATCAAAGGCCAGGGCATCTTCGCCTATGTCACATTGAATAATAATGTGGCCAAGACGGACGATCTCAAAAAGGCTCTGGTCGCCCATGTCCGTAAAGTCGTCGGTCCGATTGCTTCACCCGACCAGATACAATGGGCGGATGGTCTTCCCAAGACGAGATCCGGCAAGATTATGCGCCGTGTTTTGAGAAACGTTGCCGCGCAAAAGTTTGGTGACTTTGGCGATACATCCACTCTGGCCGATCCGGCTGTGGTTGATGATTTGGTGAACAATCGAAAGACGCTTGGCTAAAACATCTGTCGTGCAGAGAACGTTACAAAAAGTACTCCGTACAGGATATCCCCCCCTTTCAAAATGCCGTTTCTCCGGAAAAGAGAAACGGCATTTTCTTTCCGTTATGAATACGGGCGGATTTCAAAAGGACTAATGGATGAGTTGGTTGTGAACGGCGTAAAGCGTCAGTTCGGCATTCTTTTTCAGGCTCATCTTGGACAGAACGCGTGCACGGTAAGTGCTGATCGTTTTCACACTCAGGCAGAGTTCATCGGCAATATCGGAAACGGATTTTCCCGAAGCGAGCAGGATCATCACCTGATGTTCCCGATTGGAAAGCCGTTCGTGAGGAGGTTTTTCGGCATTCACTTCAAGTTCGTCGGCCAGTTTTTCCGCCAGGGAAGCAGTGACGTATTTTCCACCCTGTGCAACCTTGCGGATGGCACCGATAAGCTCCTGCGGTGCGCTGGCTTTGGTAAGATAGCCCGATGCGCCTGCGCGAAGCGCTCGCACTGCATATTGTTCTTCCGGGTGCATACTCAGGATCAATACGGCCAATTTCGGCCGCTGGTTTTTGATATCCTCCAAAACTTCCAGACCGCTGCGGCCCGGCATGGAAATATCCAGCAGGACCACGTCATATTCATATTTGAGAACCTTCTCCAGCGTCTCTGTACTGTTTTGCGCCTCGTCTTTCACCAGCATATCCCGCACATCCGCCAGAATCTGCATTACCCCCTGCCGAACCACGGCGTGATCATCGGCAACTAATATGCGTATCATGCCTTCTTTCTCCTTTGTTTACCGGGATCAGAACTCTCACTTTGGTTCCGGTGGGTTGGACGTTCCGAATATGAACCGTGCCGCCCCACAGATGGGCGCGTTCACGCATGCCGATCATGCCGAAGGATCGGGGATCGTCAATTTGCCACTGGTTGATACCGATACCGTTGTCCGTCACCTCCAGATGCAATTCCGTTTCGGTTTGGGTAAGGTTCACCTTGCATTGCGTAGCTTGGGCATGCCTCGCAATATTGGTAAGCGTTTCCTGAAAAATGCGGAATATAGTCGTTGCCAGTTCCTGATCAATGACCTGGTCAGGGCAATGAATATGCACCCGGCAGCGGATGCCGGATCGCTTCTGAAAGTCTGACGCCTGCCATTCAATGGCTGTCGGCAGACCTAAATCATCGAGCAGACTGGGACGAAGTTCTGTCGTGATGTTGTGGACGCTTTCAATGGTTGATTCCACCAGTTCCGACATGCTTTGTGTTTTATGGCAAATGTCTTTACTGCCGGCCGGAAGATGGTTTACAAGCCAGGACAGGTCCATTTGCAGAGCAGTAAGCGACTGTCCAAGTTCATCGTGAATCTTGCGCGCAACACGCGTGCTCTCTTCTTCACGCACCGATTGAAGATGAATGGACAGATTCCGCAATTCCTCCCTTGAACGCTTTAGATCCTCCTGCGCTTTCTTTTCCGCCGTGATATCTTCGTAAGTGACCACAATGCGTTTTTCCCGGAGGTTTTCTCCGATGCGTGAAGCCTTCATCCGGCAGCAAATTTCCTGACCGTCCTTTCGTAAGCAGGGAAACTCGGTTTCATACGTCCGCTGATGTTCGAGCGTCGAATAAAAGGCAGAAGCGATTTTATCAGATTCTTCCTCATTGCGATAAATCATGCCAATACTTTTACCGATCAACTCCTCACGGTGCCAGCCGAAAATGACTTTGACGGCATGGTTGGCAAAATTAATGCGCCGCTCGTGCAGGCCGACCACCGCCTGGGGGATGGCGTCGAGAATAGAGGATTCCAGGGCTTCCAGTTCTTCCAGCCGGCGGCTTGCTTCCTTACGTTCGGTGATATCCATGGAGTTGCCCAGAATAGCCCCTTTGCCCATGAATTTTATGGGCATCACGGATTCCATGATCCACTTGATCCTTCCGTCTTTGGTAACGATGCGAAATTCATAGGGAGAAAAGCGTTGTTTCTTGAGCATCATCACCGAGTTCTCAGCCGCCTTGCGGCGGTCCTCAGGCAGAATGAACGAGGCAGGATCCATCTTGAGCATTTCTTCCTCGGTACAGCCGGTATAGTCCCGAATATGTGAATTGATAAGTTTAAAATGTCCGTCCTGCATGATATAAAAACCAATCTGAGAACTGTGCGCCAGAAGGTTGTAAATATCTTCCCCGAACGCCCTGAGCGAAGCGGGCATTTTGATTCCATCCGACTCCGTCCGGAGATGTTTTTTCGGTTTGTTCAATTCTTTTTTTTCTATTTTTCCGCCAGTCATCCGTCACCTGTTCAACAGTTCATTTTGGAATGTCCTTCAGGTAAAGTGATACTGATTTAAAAAGAATAATCAAGACAATTATTAGCAGGTTGCCTCCAGGCATCCGTTACGTTCCGCCGCAAAGACACGCCAGAAAAAACGCCGGGCAGGCGCCACGAAAGATGAAAACGTCAATCCATTCACGAAAAAGACTAGCCGCCGATTTTCTTCTCGTGATCCGCCCAGTATTTTGCCCGCAATTCACGCTTCAGGATCTTGCCGGTGCCGGTCTTCGGCAGTTCTCCCACAAAATCCACAGTTCGCGGCAACTTGAACTTGGACAGCAGCGAAGCGCAGTGATCAATGATCTGTTTCCCGGTAGCCTGCATGTTTGGCTTAAGGACGACCAGCGCCTTGACGGATTCGCCCCATTTGGGATCGGGAACACCGACCACGGCGCATTCCATGACGGCAGGATACTGGTGGACAGCCATTTCCACTTCAGCGGAGGCAACGTTTTCGCCTCCGCTGATAATCATGTCCTTGCCGCGATCGACGATCTGAACAAAGCCTTCCCTGTCGATATTGGCGATGTCGCCGGTATGAAGCCAACCATCGACGATGATTTTGGCGGTTTCCTCCGGATCGTTCCAGAAACCCTTCATGACGTTGTTGCCGCGAACAATGATTTCTCCGACAGCCTCGCCGTCAGGCTCCACGTCCCTACCGTCTTCATCAACCACCCTCAATTCCACGCCGAAGACGGGTTTGCCGGTCTTCGCGCGATAGATAAGCTGCTCTTCAAACGGCAGTTTCTTCATATGGTCTTTCAGGGTTGACAGCGTCAACATTGGACAGGTTTCCGTCATGCCATAAGCCTGATAACATTTGACGCCGAATTTTTCCTGCGCTTCCCGCAGAATGGTGATCGGCACCGGTGCTCCGCCGATAATCATCCGTTCCCACGCGGAGGTGTCATACTGACCGGCTTCGGGATAATTCAGCAGCGTCGTAACCATGGCAGGCACCATGGCTCCGATCGTCACTTTTTCGTTCTGGATCGCTTCAAGCACCTGTTGCGCGCGGAAATCCCTGACAATCACGTGGGTCGCGCCTGAGCCGGTAATACCATGGGGCGACCCCCAGCCGTTCACATGAAACAGTGGCACGCTGTGCAACTGCGTGTCGGCATCGGTCACACTCAGCATATGAATATAGTTGATGGCATTCGCATAGATATTGCGGTGCGTCATCATAACGCCCTTGGGACGGGACGTCGTGCCGCTTGTATAGAACAGTTCAGCGACATTGTTTTCATCCATTTGGGGCCGGACCGGCCTTTCTATAGAGGCCTCGTTTAACAAAGTATCATAGTCAGGCCAGTCGATGCCCTCCGGACGATGGCCGTCGGTGAACAACATAAAGTGCGTAACCGTCTCCAGTTTGTCGACGACCGGCACAAGCAGATTTGCATACTCCCAGTCCACGCAGACCACTTTGGCTCCGGCATGATTCAAAATGAAGGCGATCTCTTCCGGACTCAACCGGATGTTGATGCAAAGGAGGATAGCGCCGATTTGGGTGATGCCGTAATAGGACTCAAGGATACGGTGCCCGTTGGGTCCAATGTAGGCAACACGGTCACCTTGTTTGACTCCTTCAGCAATTAGAGCATTCGAAAGACGGTTGACTCTTTCATTGAACTGGTTGTAAGTAAATCGTTTTTCTCCATCGACGATACAGGTCTTGGGGCCATACAGCCTGACGCCCCGATCCAGAAAATGTGTAACCAACATAGGTACTTGCATAATGATTATCTCCTGTGTTTATAAATTACCGCTTTTCAGCCGGACGCATACATCTGACTATCCGGCCATAACCCCGGAACGACCGATACCGGACGCCGCTCACCCATAAAAAGCATTTATTGAATACTACAAGATCGCAGTTGAGAGTATCCGTCTCCGTCCGAATTCGATGTAGGAGAAAATCTGACAAAATATGGACTTTTTCACTTCGACATCATTATGCTTCGGCGACAGGGATTGAGATGGAAGGATTGATGTCAAGAGAAATGCTGCAACGTTTCATCCCGTCTTGACCATGAATCATGATAACTTCAGCGCCATGGAAACCATGTTCTCATCTTTGGAATCCAATACAAAATCGCAGCGTCGGAAAATCCGCAGCATGGAGTAATTTTGCTGAAGCGTTTCCGCACGAATGGTTTTGTAGCCTTCTTTTTTAGCCAGTTCGATACATTGTTCCGACAATATATGTCCCAGAGATTTATTTTGCCAGAGGTCCGAGATGAGCACGGCGTATTCAGCTTCTCCCTCGCAGCGCTTGTTTTTGATTAAGCGTGCGATACCGAGAAATTTATACTTATCGCCATCCTTCATCTCCGCGACAATAGCAATTTCCTCCTCCGGATCGAAATTGCAGAAACGCTGTGCCCGCTCCGGTGTGGCGGAAAAAGGTGATAAGAACCTCAGCCACAGAGAGTTTTTTGAACAACTGTTCACAAAATCCGTCCATAGACCAATATCCCCGGGGGTGATCAGACGCAGGCGCACGGGCCGGTCATCGACAGAAAGCGAATATCTGGTAAGGTGACGGGTGATGGAATCGGCCATAGCGCTCTGGCGTCTCACGCCGTAATGATACATTTTGCTGAGGACATCCGCCGCCATCTCCGCCGTGGCATAAACGGGAATTCCCGCCTGCTCCATCCTGACCACATCATCAATCATAAATTCCTTGAAGGCCACGCAGCAGGCGACGGGCTTTGCCTTATAATCGATATTCTTCATGACTTCCACGCAGGAACTCAGCATCTCGCCCTGAATAATCACAATAAAACTATGCACATCATTGCTTTCCACGCCGATTTCAATCAGGTTTTTCACCTGTTCGGGCCTCATGGAGAATGAACAGTCCACGGGATTACCGATCCAAGCATAGGGAGGCAGAATGTTTTCCAGGCATTTTTGAAAATACGGCTCCAGCACAGCCAAACGCATGCCGGAGAGATACAGCATATCCGTTGCGGCGACGCCTAGTGAACCGGTATACGTGATGACCATCACTCCATTGCCTTTGGGAACAGGCTGTTTCGAAAAAGCGCGGGTCAGAGCAAATAAATGTTCGTTATCAAGGGCGCGGATTATGCCGCTCTGCTTAAAGGCCGCATTGTTGATTTCATCATTGCCTGCAAGCGATGCGGTATGGGAAGATACGGCCTTTTTGCCGGCTTCCGTCCGTCCCGTTTTTAAAACAATCACAGGCTTGCGCACCGCCGCCCGGCTGGCCACGTCCACAAAGCGCTTGCCGCTGCTGATGTCTTCCATATACATGGCAATTACGGAAATATGATCATCTTCGCTTAAGTATTCCAGAATATCCGCTTCATTGATGTCCATCTTGTTGCCGATGGTGGCCACAATGCCGAAATCCATAACATGGCTCAATCCTGTAAGAATGCCGGCGGCATAAACGCCAGCCTGGGCAATCAGGCCGACATTGCCCCGGCGCAGTTCGGAAAGCTGTCCGATGGACTGCACCATATTATGGTGGGTATTGATAACACCCGCACCATTCGGCCCCAGAGCGCGACCACCATGTTCGTGGATGATTTTTTTAATTCTTTCCTGAGCCTTTTTCCCATCTTCTCCGGTTTCCGCAAATCCCGCAGACTCGATCACCACATACCTTACCCCCTTGGCACAGCAATCGGCAACAGCCGCCTCAACCGCCCCGGCCGGAACAATAATGACGGCCATGTCCACTGGTTCCTGCACATCCAGAATGGATTTGAAGGATTTAAGACCCTTGATGGATTCTATGCCGGGATTAATCGGGTAGATCACCCCGGGGAAATCATGGTTGATGAGATTCCAGAAAACATTATAACCGAGTTTCCCCCTGGCGCTGGATGCGCCGATAACGGCGATGCTTTTCGGATAAAAGAAATCGTGAAGGCTTTCACGACCCGTCGGCGTGACATTGTCCCGGGGTGACGCTGGGCTGACAAACATTCGGGCCTCAACAGCCAGATAACCGTCCGGATACAAAAACAGCGGATTGAGATTAATTTCTTGAATTTCAGGATTTTCGATGACCAGTTGAGATATTTTTAAAAGCAGTTGACCGAGCGATTCCAAATCAACAGCAGCCCCCCGATATCCTTCCAAAATTGCGGCGCCCCGAATTTCCGCGATCATCTCCAAGGCGTCCTTTTCCGTTATTGGCAGAATACGGAAGGAAACATCGCGCAGTACTTCCACAAAAACACCGCCCAGCCCAAACATGATGAGAGGGCCAAAACCGGGGTCGCGCGTTACACCAATAATAGATTCGATTCCCGTGGCCAGTTTCTGAACGGCTACGCCTTCAATATTCTGATATTGGGATGTTTCGACGATTTCACGGTATGCTCTGCGCACATCTTCGGCAGAGTTTAAATTACTCTTTACACAGTCGGCATCCTTTTTTTGAATAACATCGGATGAAACGATTTTCATTACGGCAGGAAACCCGATTTTTTCACTTAAATCCAATGCCTCGTCTTCAGAACGAGCTGTGAAAAAAACGGTTGTCTTGATGCCGATGCCTTCCAGAATTTCTTTGGTTTCATGCTCCATCAGGCAGCTACGCTTATCCTTGACCGCCTGATGGATGATTTCTGCCAATCCTTCCGCCAGCAGTTTTTTCCCTGAGAACGACGTATGGTCATGCACCTGATTCTCAGGTATGCTGGTGTCGCCTGATCTGGATGGAATATGATTCACAACGTCCCTCCCGTTGATTGATTGCCGCAGTTTATCCGGATACGCAGAATAATAACAAACATGAAGATGTTTACACATTAACACGGACATTGAAAAGATCATATCGGAGGAAGACTGATTTGCTTGTCGGAACAATTCCGGATCATTTGCCCATCTTTGTCCGACGAACATTTCTTTGAAATGAAATACCCAGCGATTGGCCGCAGGACATCTGCAACATGCAAAAATAGCAAAATCATCGGTAAACCCAGGAGGTCCGCCAGCTCTCTCTATACCCGACGTGTTCCCAGCCTTCTCCAAGCCGAAACCGCATGCCGACTATATCGATCCAGCTGATTTCCCGTCATACTGGGTGGGACGGAAGATAACGCTCGATGTGTAGGCCAAGGCAAAGGAGTTGGCGGTCATCGCGCTGATGAATCACCTGAAGAACGGCAGCAAGCAATAGGATATTTAATTCCCTTGGCATGCCACTTCCAATATCTTGGATTTAATGATTTTTTACAGAACTGATATCATTTACTTCAAGTAAGATCTGAATTCATGAAGGGCCTTACTTAAGGGGATAGCAAACCCAATGCCTTCAAATTTATGTGTCACTGCTTTCATCGTGTTGATCCCGATGGCTTCGCCTCCTGCCGTAATCAGCGGTCCGCCACTGTTTCCGGGATATATCTTCGCATCCGTTCGTATATAATCGTTATTGTAACCCGATACGATACCGGCACTCATGGAATCGGTTATCCCGACAGGACTGCCGATAGCATAAACCCTCATGCCCTGAATAATCCGGCTTTTAACACCAAAGGGAATGGAAGGCGACGAGCACGAAACAATTTTCAGGAGAGCCAAATCCTCATTCTTACTCACAGAGACGAGATCGGCCTCAATCTCCGTACCGTCCTTGAGAATGACGGTGAAGGAGCGGTCATGATGCGATGTCCTGGCCTTGGTAATATATGCGTCTCGTTTTTCCTCATATTTCTGTTTTTGCGCTTCAAATTCATCCCTGCGTACCCTGATTTTTTCTTCATAGGATTTGTGTTGGGTCAGGCGTAATTTATAATCCTCCATGGCAAGGGCTTGCGCATCCCGATCATGCATAAGCTTTATGGAGTGGAGATACCCATCCAGCCATTCTTTCGCTTTTCTTAATCGGTTTTCATCCGCTTCCAGAAAGTCCGAATGGTTTTTCACCGCTTGATCCATCCGTTCAAGCGTCTCATCCGTTTTCTTGATTTGCTCTTCACTAATTCTCAAGACATGCTTATTGGTCAGGATATGACAGGTGTCCGAAATAAAAAAACCCGACCCGTAACCGAAGGAGCTCCGAATCATGACGGTACTCAATGTCGCCCGTTCGACGTCGGTCGCGGGATTGTATTTCCCGTACAACTGCCTTTCGATGTCGATAAATCCGGACGTCCCGCCAGTTCGTTTCTTGCCGTAATGAATCACTTTTATATCTTCGGCTTCCGTCGTCGGGGAATCCGTGATCACGATGTTGCCGTTTTTGTCCGTATATCTGTAAAACTCCGCCTGTGCATAATGAAGTCCCGACAGAAAGAAAAACAGAAGCAAAATCAAAAATGGTTTTAAAAACATTTTGCACCTCTCAAGGGGATGCAGTTAACTTAGGAACTCGTTAATTTATCTAATAATATAAAGATCTTAATTAGTCGTCAAGGAATAAGTTCCTAAGTTAGCAGCGTCCCTTTTATCCTACAACCCGCCGCCACCGGTGGTTTAGTTCAATGATTAATCTACTGCTATCCGCGCATGAGAAATCCATATGAACAAAGTTTGGCCTGCCCAACATTCCGCCGCGCCAGCTTCTGAAGTGAGTATTCGTTGCATTATCTTCCAGGCGCGTTTGGTCTGCGCCTCGCAAACACGCAACCAGACTCTGAAGGGTCGAATGCGGCCCTCCTTCGCCATCCGTCTTTTCCGCCCAGGATCGGATATCGCCGCCCATCTGTGTCCAGGACAGTTGAAAAAGACAATTAGACGGATTTCGTGTGTGGGAACATGCTTTATCCAGTTGTCCGTGCACCATATCCTGTATGCTTTTTCCGGTATTACCGCCAAAAATGACCAATTCCGTGGAATGAGCCGGCACCACCGGCTCGCTGTTGGCGTCCTTTTCGTGTTTTTTTATGTTGGTGAACGGAAAGTAACGATGTCCGTCCGTGCCCAGATGGTTGGCCAGGTCCCATCCCTGGTAGGTGCTGTCATTTTCAATGATCACCAGTATTCTGCCTCTCACGGCGCGCAATTTTTCTTCGGCGATGGAAATATGACGGGCCTCTAAAGTTCTGGCGTCTGGATAAAGATAACGGGAAAGTTTGCGAATTTCATGCTGGATGTATAATAAATCTGTCGTGTGGGTTACTTTCAGGAAGAGAACTTCCGTCGGCTGTTCTCTGATAAATCTTGTCAGGTCATCAAGTATTTTATCCGCTTTGGCACCCCATGCGCCGATGCCGCCCGTGTCGTGAGTGGCGTGCCAGACCGCCTGATCATATTTAGCCACCCTTATGTCAAAGTATCGGACGCCGGCTTTGCACTGTTCGTAAACAGATAACTTCTGACATATCGCCCAAGCAAGCGGCGTTGGATTCAGACCTCTTTTTTGGGGAGCGTTGGCCAGATCACGCGGGTCATTGTAAACGCCCGCGTCATGACTTCCCGGCATGGTGATTTGATTCAATAACGCATCATCATCCAGGCCACTCATCCAGGAATCCAGAGGTCTTGGCAAAAGTTGAACGGGAGCGTGAATATTGAGCGCCAGACGCAATTGTTCCAATTGAGTGCGGCTGTTAGAAGGAGATCCGGACAAGCTTCCCATGCCTGTTTTGATATCAATGCTTCTGCCAAACGGCCGATCCGCCGCCATATTCGCTTCCAGGTAATGAATCGCCGCCTGATCATTCTCCATACCTAGTAAATGCGCTTTCATTTCTCTCAGCGCGGTTTTCTTGGGATCGCTCGATGTGTGCTCTATGCATTCATCGAAAACAAAGGTGATATTTCCACAGACCTCCGGGCTGAGCCTGCTGTCACGCATCCCGTTTAATACTCCAAGCAGAGCTGTCAGCTGAATTCTTGTATTGGACGGTGCGCTGGACAAGCTTCCTATGCCTGATTTTTGATCGATGATCGCACCAAACTCATGGCGGGGAGCTAAAACAGACCGAAGGTGATCAATGGCATGCGCATCATCAGCACATCGCAGGAGGTCATCCAGTTTCCGCTGAAGCGCGGTTTTCTTGGCGGTGATACTGGTGCTCGAGAGGCATTTGTTCAAGTAAAATGAAATGATATTTTCACAATGATTACTGAGCGGCATTTCACCTTCCTCCATAAGATGTCATTTTTCAACAGGTTATGACTTAGCCCCTCCTCATTGTCAAGGCAAAAAACATGCAGAGTCAAGGTATAATACTCCCCAAAAACTGGACAGAGCAATAAGGTGGGTGATAGTCTGCCAT
>DAOLNX010000100.1:0-11396 GCA_035416785.1 Smithellaceae bacterium
AGAATGTTTCAACCGATCTGATCGGAGAAGACGCTGCCGTCATTATTGAAGGCCAGTTCAATCACACACGGACCGCCTTTATCCCGGTTGATCTTTCGCATATTCCGGGCGCACCCGCCGACCTGGTTCAAAGTCTGAACGAAAAAATTCTCCAGGTTCCCGTGGTTGCAGCAAAGATTTTCGGTTGGTATGATAACGAATACGGAAGCTATACGAACCGGTTGGGCGATTTGACGGTTTATATCCACAAAAATATTCAATAACCGTCCTCGCATGGAAGGACCAATGGCCCCCCTCTTTCCTTCTTTTGGGAAACAGGGGGCATTTTATCCGTAAAGGAATAAAAGAGTGTCATCAGAACTGGAAAAGATGAAACGGGATTATGAAATCCTTCGGGAACAATTCTCCAAGCTGACAGGCGAAAACAAGCGCCTGCGCATGCAATTCAGTTCAACCATCAAACAAGTTCACGAACTCAACGAATTTCTCCAGCTGATGCTGAATCTTTCGCCTTTCGGCATTTGTATTATCCAGAACAACCATTATGTTTTCGCCAACAGAACCTTTTCGGATATTTTCGGTTTTTCACTGAAACAACTGAGAAATCTTGATCCAATGGAGATTGTTTTTGAAGGAGACCGTGATCATGTTGAAAAAAGCGTTCAGTCCATGCTGGAAGATAAACGGGAATCTTTTTTCATGTTTCGCGCTATGTCCAGCGAGGAGAAAATCAAGTGGATTTTGGGCTCCGTCGCCTTGGTGCATATGAATGAAAAAGAGGCGATCCTGGGAAATTTTGTTGACCTGACGGAAGGACGTGTCATGCAATTAGCCTATAACGATCCGCTGACCGGCCTGCCAAACCGGAAACTAATGATGGATCGTCTGGAACAGGCCATTGTTTCCGCTAAGAGACGAAAAGGGCGTCTGGCTCTGCTGTTTGTCGATTTGGATGAGTTCAAGGAAGTCAACGACAATTACGGTCATGACACGGGAGATCAACTGCTCATCGAAATCGCCAATAAGCTACGGGATGTCGTCCGGCGGGAAAACGATACGATTGCCCGTATTGGAGGGGATGAATTTTTAATCCTCCTGACGGATATCCGGGATAAAAGCCATATCGAAACGGTCGCCCAGCTTCTTTTTGAAAAATTCTCCAAACCCTTGCTCATCGGGGCTCAAGCCGTGAAAATTCAGGTCAAATTCAGCGTTGGCATCGCCCTTTACCCGGAACACGGCGAAATCTCGGAAACCCTGATCCATCACGCGGACACCGCCATGTATAAGGTCAAGAAAGGACAAGGAAAAAACCAGTTTCACTTCTTTGATCCGTGACTGAGCTAAAGCGTGATCACGGAGTACCTGTCCGTCTCGCGTTCATGCTTTCCCAGATAAAGAGAACCGCTCCAACCGTCAATACAAATAAAATCTCCCGACCGGATGACATGCCTCTCCAGGGTCGCATAGCCTTCTTTTTCATAGACTTTCAGTTTACCCAACCCGACCACACCGACTTTGCCCAGTTGTGGAATCGTAACAGCGGCATGGGAAGTTGCGCCGCCCTTGGCTGTCAAAAGCCCTTCTACCTGTAAAAGAAACCCGACATCGTCCGGAACCGTATCCGGACGAACCAGAATCAAAGACGTTTCCGGTTCGATTTCCCGGAAATGTTTGATATCTTCTTCCGAATAGACAGCCCGTCCGCAAAGCGCCCCGCCGCTTACACCGATTCCTTCTCCCAGCCGGGACGATTTCAATAAAGGTGTGTCTTTAAAGCGTCTCAATCCTTTGGTTTTGGTTTGTTCCATGTCGCGCGTCTGCAAAATAAACAACTGGTCTTTATCGGGACCTTCAAAGGTAAATTCAATTTCCTGATGATTGAACCCTTTTTCATAAATCAGAACCTCTGCGATTCTGACCAATTCCGCATAAATGTCCGGAAATGTAGCCTCAAGAGAAATCTCCGTGTTGCGATGTTCGATCATCCGCTGCTTTTCGGAAATGGGATACGTTTCGACCAGCCCCGAAACAATGTCATCGCCCTGAACACCGAAAATAAAATCGCCATAAAGGGTAACATCGGAAGAAGAGCTCTTCGGATCACGCGTAAAGATGACTCCCGACCCCGAACGATCGTGAAAATTGCCGAAAACCATGGCCTGCACGATCACAGCCGTTCCCCATTCGTCGGATAAATGCATCTGACGGCGATAAATCCGGGCCTGATCGGAATACCAGGAATCAAAAACCTGTAAAATGGCATTGCGCAACTGCCGCATCGGATCGTCCACCAGCGTAATCCCCTTATCCACAATACCCTGTTTATAGGCCAGTGCGATCGTTTTCATCAGCCCGGGCGGAAACTGAATTTTTCTTTCCACTCCGTATTTTTGCTTGAAATCGTCCATGATGGCGTCGAAATAATCGCGACTGAGTCCCTGAAACATGCCCCATGTCTGTAAAAAGCGACGATAGGAGTCCCAGGCTGCCCAGCGGAATTCCTCTCTGGCGCTCAGATGTTCGGCAATGGAAGCATTGATTCCCACGTTCAGAAAAGAACGCATCATCCCCGGTAAAGACACGGTGGCGCCGCTGCGAACCGACAATAACAGCGGATTCTCGCGATCTCCGAATTTGCGGCCGGTTTTCCTTTCCAGGGCGGCGATTTCGCTGTTGACACGCGCAACCAGATCGCGAAAAATATACTTATAGCCATAAACCGCGTCATAGTTTCTGAACACTTCCGTCGTAATAATAAAACCTTGCGGCACCGGGAAACCAAAGGAGATCATTTTTTTCAAAAAATAGCCCTTATTGCCCAGAAGAATCTGGTTATCAATTTTCGCATTCTTCCCCCCCAGCGAAGAAATCGCCAATTCCGGATTATACGCCATCAGTAAATTGAGAATTCTTTTATTGTCATGAAATTTATCCAATTCCGCATTCAGGGATTTTATAATGGCCTGGATGAAATTATCGAGTGCCTGCAGGCCAAAAGAGGAGGACAGAAGACCGCGGATGAAGTTTTCCGATTGCTCATAAATCATGGCCTCTTGTTCGGACGGGTTTCTTTCGCTGTCCGCTCCTTTTTCATGATCCGAAATCTGACGGATCAGCGTCGGCAAATTGATACTGTGGACATCAATAAAAAAATCGCGGATGGTCTCCTGGATCCCCTTGGAAATAAAACGAAAAATGTCCAGATATTGTTCTACGGAAAACCGTTGAATAGGGAGCGCACTGGTGATGTATTTGACTTTGGCGATCAGGCCCTCGGAGGCGATGCCTTCAAGTTCCAGCGCATGGAGAAAATGCCATAAATAGGTATGAATCCGGAATATCGAGCGTTTGGTGATAAATTTCAGATTCATGGATTGGATCATCTCCTCAAACAGCATGCCGCCCAGGGCCTCCAGGCGGAGAGTCAGCCCCAAAGCATCAAATTTCTCTTCATGATAGGTTCCATACATCGATGGAATTCCAGCGGCAATATGCCGCTTATAATAAATATTTTCAAACGACGGGGTTGAATGGCCGGAAAGAATTCTGGCTTTGAGGATAGACAGAAATTTTAGAATTCCCTTCAGGCTGGCATAATGGTTTTCCAGTTTGAGCGATCTTTTGAGCGACAAAACATCCTTGGCTTCGAACGCATCAATGGTTTCCAGATCCTTGAGCAGATCAAAATATTGTGGGTGGTATTTTTTATACATGAGCTGATAGATGCGGATCATCAAAGACACTCTCTCCCGATCCACATCGGAAATTCCTTTGATATTGAGAACTTCTCTTTCGATTTGTTCTTTTTCCCACTTTAGAAATTTTTGGGGATCGCCATGCGCCCCTTTAAACAAAAAAGAAAACGCAAGGTGCATGCCGTCGAAATATTCTCCGCTGGGCATCGTTTGCTCATAGACTTCATCGGGAATGTGCCTGCGCAGATAACGCTTGTTTCCGGAATGCCAGTAGCGGAAAACATCTTCTGTAAACTCAACCAGCAGGCTATTGCTTTCCACATGAGACTGTTTGCGAAGAAAATCAACAATTCTGTCTTTGCGCGAAGACAATTCATCCACACGGGTAGTAATGTCCCGAAGCTCTCCTTCGGCACCGATTTCACTGAAATAGACAGGGAAAAGGCGCAATAGCTGTTTCACCAGATGGTAAGCCGGAACAATGTCGGTGTTGAGTAATCGGGAGATGTCCCGTTGAATCAAGTCCGTGTCCCGAATAAAGATCCCTCCGATTTTCAAATGGATGATCAGCGCGGAAAGAAGTCTTTTTGTCCAGCGCGGCTTCATGGCAATGATTTCCAGCCAGGCGCGAATGGTCCGGATATGCTCGGGATTGACCTGCACCTGCCAATCCGTGCCTGATCCGGAAATGTCGGGATACTCAAAACCGTATGCGATCAATTCATCCACAAAGAGTTCCACAAGCGGGTGGCTGTTCCGGGCAAATACTTCTCGGGCCATCGTCACCATGCAATCAATACCTGCACCACGAAACCGATTTTGCGATGCGTTTTTTTTCAGGAATATAAAAATCCGGTGCACGAACTCGTCCAGATTTTCCCTTTTTTCTTCCTGGAAAACCAGTTTGAGCGAATAATTGATCTCCCGCATGGCGCTCACATGAATATCCTTGAGCCCGGGCACAGACATGACACCGAACAGAAAATCCAGTTTGATCAGATGCCGCCCTTGATAGGCTTTCTCCTTTTCCAGCGCATCAGCCACACGCAGGTACTGATCCATAATCAGAAAATAATCCGGAAGGTTTAGAAAGTCGCTGATCCGCTCTTCCTTTTTTTCGCCTTCACCGGGACGAAGCGCATCCAGTTCTCTCAACAACCCTTGAAAATGAGCATGGCTGAGCGGCCGGATCAGTTGCGAATATGTGTCTTCATCCACCGTTTCCCCGGCGTGCCGAGCAATGACCCATAAAGCAGGATCGGGCTGGGCCAGCCAGAAAAGATACGTCTCGCGGAACATTCTGCAAAGCAAGTCGTCAAAAGCCCGGACTGCTAGGTTCACCTTCTTTTCCAGCACAGACCTGACAATTCTCTTTAAGTAGGAGGAGCATTTTTTAAAAAGTCCCGGCTCTCGGTCGGCCATCTCGTTGAAATCAGCAATCAGTCCCGGAAACAAAGATAAATTCCGCTCTAAAAATTCATGGCTTTGCAAAATGACGGCGTCGATGTAATCAAAAAAGCAATGAATCGCGCTGTCTTTCACGTCCTCAGAAGCATTGGATTTCAGAATGTCGAAATAAATCGCCAGCAGAAGAGAGACGGCACTCAAACCTTGCGGATGCCTGTTATAGACATGAAAATACCCGATCGAAATCGTTTTGAGTTCTTTAAGGACATATTCCCAGTTGACATAGGGATGGTTCAGTTCCGTCAGCAACTCCCTCGTCTTTTTTTTCAGGCCGTAATGGTCTTTTACGATTTGTAAAATCGGTTCATACTGCGGAGGAATTTCAACATCCGCCGCCGTTCTTTCCAGATTGACTTTCAGCGCCTTGGAAACCCACGGAGGGTCCGATTTGGATTTTCCATTCATCGTCAGAACAGTTCCTTCCATTCTCTCAGGAAATCATCTATGACTTCTTACCGGCGCTATTCCACGCCCCCAAAAAGCTGTTTTCCCAGCAGGGAGGTCTTCCCCAGTGCAATTTTCAAATATTCCAGCATCAGTTCCTCAATGATTTGCTCCTTGAAAACACCGAAACCGGTATGCTCGTTTCTAGGCTCGTCGGTTTTAATTTTGCCGCTCTGAACAGCCAGCGCCCGGCGCGCCGCCAGCAGCGCCTTGTATTTTTCCAGTAAAACGCTTTGAGGAAGAGATGAAAAAGACTGATACACGGAGGCCACCTGATGGGGAGCGGGCAGCTTCCGGGATTCCAGGATGGTCTTGGAATTTTTTGCATATCGTTTGATGCCCTTGATCACATGCCCGGTCTGAACAAAATTCATACCGGACCATCCGGCATGAATCCATTGAAATACGCCGGTCCTTACCGTAGCAGGTGACGCACCTGTCTCCACATAAACCGTTACAGAAAAATAATCGTAGATATAGGATTTTACCCATCCCAAACCCACCCGGGCCGAACCGGGCTCGCCTGAATAATAGTAATTCCAGTCATCGTCACTTCCCAGAATAAAACCTTTTCTTCCAACATCGGAGCGATCGATCTGTTTCGCAATGGCCAGCAACACCTGTTTTCCTTTATAATTCATGTAAATAAGCGTTCGATCAAGATCATATTCATAGTAGATGCCCGTCGTCAGATCCGGCGTGATGGCATCATGCTGCAATCCGCGAATGATTTGCGGCTTGCCGTTTTCCGGCGCCGGCGCCCATCGATGGGGTAGTTTCTGCATGGCTCCCTGTCGGTCTTTCCAGAGAGAATAGCGCAGAGAAGATGGGCTTTTTAAAACCGATGGAATCTGTCTCGAGTAGGAATATTGCAGAAAATCGGAAAAGTTGATCCGGGTGTCAAATTCATAATAGGCGCCCGTGGCCTTGTGAAACGCCGGCAAGCCGCTTTCTCTGGCCGTTTTGGGCTTGAGGACAAAATCAATCAGTGCGGCCGCGGCAACCGAATCCAGGCTGGTTTTCGGATCGGCTGTAAATTGTACAAGTTTCATGGCGGCTTCAGAAATCTCGCGGGAACTATCCGTCTCGGGCGCTGCAAAAACCGGTTGCAGCCAAAAGAGGATCAGCATAAAAATGATCCCTCTTGTCACCCCAAGCGGTAAATGTAAGGTCTCTTTTCTTCCCTTTTGCGCCATGTTCTTCTTTTCCTTTCTTTTTCCTGTTTTTACCTTCCATCACAACATGCAAAATGGCTATCATACCCCTTTTCAGGAAGTCAAACGCTCTTTTTGGAGAAGAACAAGAAAATCATCCTTCGGCAAACCAGGGAAGCGTCTTTGTTATTCTTGACCGCACCCGGTGATTGTTATATGCACGTTTCCAGAAAGGTTGATTCGTCTATGGCTTATAAAAATGTTTCAGATGTTGAAAAAAGACTGACCGAAGCCGGTTATATTCCGTCCCGGGAAATCGCCACCGTGATCTTTCTTGCGCAGGCCACGCAAAAACCCGTTTTAATTGAAGGGCCTGCGGGAGTAGGAAAAACGGAACTGGCCAAGGCTGTCGCCCGAAGCCTCAACCGGGAAATGATTCGTCTACAGTGCTACGAGGGCCTCGACGAGGCCAAAGCCCTTTATGAATGGGAATACGCCAAACAACTACTCTACACCCAGATGGTCAAGGAGAGAATCAACGACATTATCGGCTCCACGGCAACGCTGACGGAAGCCGTAGATCAGATCGCCACACAGGAGGATGCTTTTTTCTCCGACCGGTTTATTCAGCCGCGACCTCTTCTGCAGGCGATCAGTTCCTCAAAGCCTGTCGTGCTGCTTTTGGATGAAGTGGACAAGTCCGATCCGGAATTTGAAGCCTTTCTGTTGGAACTGCTCAGCGATTTCCAGGTTTCCATTC
The DNA here is from genome assembly GCA_035416785.1 of Smithellaceae bacterium. Classification (GTDB taxonomy): domain Bacteria; phylum Desulfobacterota; class Syntrophia; order Syntrophales; family Smithellaceae; genus UBA8904. The sequence goes on from DAOLNX010000100.1 coordinate 7,524, forward strand.
CTGAACTAGGCACCCGAAAAGCCGTCAGAATTCCTTTCGTCGTTCTAACCTCCAACAATTACCGGGACATGAGCGATGCACTCAAGCGCCGTTGCGTCCACTTGTACATTGATTATCCGGCAAGGGATACGGAGATCGCCATTATCCGTCTGAAAATTCCGGATATAGAAGAAAATCTCTGCGCCACACTGGTAGACGCTATCCGAAACATCCGCTCGCTGGATCTGAAAAAAAGCCCGAGTATCTCCGAAACCCTGGACTGGGCGCAATCCCTCCTGGCACTGCAGATTTCCGAACTGACACAGGAAGTCGTTTCGGAAACCCTGAATGTCATTTGTAAATACCAGGCCGATCTTGAAAAAGTGCGGAAAAATATGGATCGGGTCATCGCATGAACTTTTCGGCCGGAAAGTTCATGCGCCCCTTTTAACGTGTGCTGAAGTAATTTATGGTCAAATTGATTGGGCAATTTGTGTCCTGCTGCCGGGCGGCAGGCCTGCGTGTTTCGACATCGGAAGTTCTGGATAGCCTTCAACAGATGAAGCTGATCAATCCGGTGGACGAGCGGGAATTCCATGCGCTGCTTGCAGCTAATTTCGCCAAGAGTTTAAGGGAGTTGTATCATTTCAACCGCCTCTACCATCTTTTTTTTCATGAAATGCGCATTAACGCGGAGGATATGGAACAGGCGGCCGACCAAACCGAACAAATTAAAAAAGCAACAGACATTCTGAAGAAAAAACCCCATGATAGCTCGGTCTATGATGCTGTCGTGGACTTTCTGGGCGGCAATCCTATGCCCCTGTTGGCTGAAATGCGCCGCATTCAAACCGAATCCGATGATGCTTCGGCACCCACACGGTTTAATTTGGGGCCACTGGCCAGCCGGCTCAATGTCCTCATTCAGATCAATACTGCCGCCACGGCCGCGCAAAGCCTGATAAAAGACGATGATTTTCAAATGGATTCCAAGTCGCGGCGCGACCTGTCCGCCCATTTTGAAGAGCGTCTGGACGCCGCCCGTTCCATGCTGACCTATGAACCGCGATCGGGCAATGCTGAAGCCCGGAAAGTCAAACCACATGAGCAGAGATTGGCGGATATGGGAGAAAAGGCCTTCTCGTCCTTCACACGCCGGGAAATTGAAGACATGCGTGAAGCCATTGACAAACTGGTGCGCAAGCTGAAAGATATCGTCAGCCGCCGTTTCGCTGTTCGGGACAGGGGCAATCTGGATGTAAAAAAAACCTTACGAGCATCCGCAAAATACAACGGTGTGCCTATCGACATCCAGTTTCGACGAAAAACCCTGCGCAAAAGCCGGATTGTCACACTGTGCGACATATCCGGCTCCGTCTGGGCCGCTGCCCGCTTCATGCTCAACCTTTTGTATTCGCTTCAGGACTGCTTTGACAAAGTCCAAAGCTTTGTCTTCATTGATCGCTTAACCAACGTTACCGGTGTCTTTGAAGAACAGGAAATCTCCGAAGCCATTCAAACTGTGCTGAAAGCAGCGGACATCCACTACAATGCACAAACGGATTACGGAGAAACCTTTCGCAATTTTAAGAGCAATTATATGGACCTGCTGACTAAAAAAACAACCCTCATCATCGTCGGCGACGGACGCACCAACTACATGCACCCCGAAGACGCTATCTTGGGAGAGATGCGTGAACGATGCCGGCGAGTGATTTGGCTGACTCCCGAACCGGAAAATCTCTGGGGTACGGGAGACAGTGAAATTTACTCCTATGCACACCACTGCCATGAAGTCCGCGTCTGCCGGAACGTTAACCAGCTTGTGACTTTCATTGAGGAACTGGTGCTTTGATCGAATTTCTGTATGGCGCAAATTTAAATTCCATTGACCTTGCCGGCAAATTCAGCTCGCTGCCCTATCTTTAACCATGTCAGCCATGAATATTGAAAACCTCAATACCTTGCTGTTGTCTGTATTGGCTATCCTGACATTCTTCCGAATATTCGTTTCCCCTATGTTTCCCCGATCAAGTGCCTCCTCCAACGGCAGATATTCCTAATGGATTGATCATCATTGAGCATCTAGAAATGCCTTGACAGATACGTATTATTTTTTATATATTCGTAACACATTAGATCCGTCGGACAACGAGGAATCATTCTTCTGGGATGGAATCGGCAAGGAGAACATGGCAAACTGTTCATGGTCAATAATCGACGAACCGGATAAAAAGGCAACTTCTTATGTTTGGACACTTTGTTTCTCTTGACTTTAAAAAGGGCATTGCTGTGTCGTTTACACTGCATGGCTTGATTATCATAACATTCTTGACAACGCCATTGATCGGAGGCATCACACACCCGCCCATACTTCATGTCACTCTTCAAGACAAAATCGATTCGACCGGTAAGCTGTCCGGCAATACTACACCAATGCCCCAGAATGTTAATCATCCGATATCGCGGCGCCATCAGCCCGATCATCCTGAACAACCCGTAAAGACCCTATCAAACCCGGCAACACTTCATGAAAACACCATAACGATTGCCACGGAAAAAACAGTCTTGACAGAAAACCAGCCGTCTGTGAAAGTCAACGCAGACAGTAAGCTATCGGCCGTTGCGGTCGAACCGACAACCATCGTGAACCGGTTTGGCCATGCCGGCGCTAACCAAATTGCCAACGAAACAACGAGAGAGAATCCGATTCCTGAAATTTCCGATATGCGGTTCGGTGACCGGGGAGCTCCGTCTTTTATCTATCAGGAAATTCCGGTTTACCCGATGCTCGCCCGAAGGCTGGGCAAGGAAGGAAGGGTCCTTCTTAAACTGCTGATCGATGCAGATGGAACATTATTGAATGTGGAAGTGATGGAATCTCCGGGATACGGCTTCACGGAAGCTTCCATCGAGGCCGTAAAAAAATCCACCTATGCGCCGGCACATCGTTACGGCATCAGGACGGCAACTAGGGCGCTCTTGCCGATCAGTTTCCGTTTGCAGTAACGATTTAGTACAGCAATCAAATAAAGTGGCAGGGCAATACCTTTGGGGAGGATACTCTGCCTGCATGACCGTTTAAATACGTAACGAAAATCACCCCTCAATTGCTTCGATAGTAAAAAAAGGAGGAAGAATAATGGTTAAAAAGTGCTATGTCATTATTATGATCTTATTATTCATTTCATCAGCCACGGCGTTTGCCGACAAGCAAAATATTTCAGCTCCGGCAATAAGCGCCGATGAAAAGGCTGCAGCCCGGGCAACGGAAAAGGATGTCGCCCAGCTCAAGGAAATCGTCGTCACCACCACACCTCTGGCCAATCCGGTTACACCGGTTGCGACCCGTTACGGAACGCAGCACAACGTGGTTACGGAAGAGCAGATCAGGGAACAAAACGGCCTTGATTTTCAATCCGCTCTGCGGGACGTGCCCGGCGTGATGTTTCAAAGCAAAAATTTGATGGGCAGCCAGACCAGCCACAGTCTGTATATCCGGGGACGCGGCGCCGACCATCCCAGTTCCGATTTTGCCATTCTGTATGACGATGTCCCGCGTTTCGGGGCGCTGTTCGGACAAGTGCTGGGCGACGGCATCGCCCTGCCCACGATCGGAAGCATCGAAATCTTCAAAAGCCCCCAGCCTTCGGAATTCGGCAGCGGCTACGCATCCGTCAATGTAAAACCCAGATACCTAAAGGAAGAGGGGCAGGAACTGGTCGTTAACATCAGCGGCGGTACATACAATACCTTCGGCCAAAGCCTGTCCGCTGGCGTGAAAAAAGGACCATATGACATTTATGTATCGCAGAGCTGGGCTTCCACGGACGGGCACGTCGGCCATTCCCGCGCCCAGCAGCAAAGTTATTATGCCAACGCCGGCTACGACCT
>DAOLNX010000101.1:0-11315 GCA_035416785.1 Smithellaceae bacterium
CTTCAGTTTTCGGGTTATAGCGGTCGCGGAAATTGTGCACGGGAGAATAACCGTAATCAATGCCCTTTCTGACATTGGCGTTGGTGCCATAATCCCTGAAACCCTTAATCATCTCGTTGCGCAGGAGGTGCTTTTTGGCTTTTTTCATGGCTTTGTCAAACTTTTCCCTGTTGATCGGAACACACCGATACTGCTTTCCCTTGGCAACAACAGCCTTCAGGTTTTTGGCGCCCATGACGGCGCCCACCCCCCCCCGCCCCGCAAAGCGATGCCCGGAACAGACATTGGCATAGAGCACACCGTTTTCTCCGGCGGGACCAATGACGGCAGCACCCTCCCGAGGCCCCATGTGCAACTCTTTCTGAGTAGTGTGGGTATTCATCCCCCAGAGGTTGCCGGCATCCTCAAAAATGACATTTTCATCATCGAACCGGATAATGGTCGGCTTGTCGGCTTTGCCGGAAATAATTACACCATCCCAACCCGCTGTCTTGCAAGCCTCGCCAAATGGCCCTCCACAGGAAGAACCCACCATAAACCCTGTCAGGGGTGATTTTGTAATCACCTCGAATCTCCCGGAACAGGGCGCTCCTGTCGTTAAAAACACCCCGTTGGCAAAGACCAGGAGATTTTCCGGCCCCATCGGATTAACTTCCTTCATGCGGTCTTTCAGCCGGTCATAATAGATCTTGAGACCGATTCCTTTACCTCCGATATAATTTTTCAAATCATCCATGGACACGGTATAGACGCTCCAAGTTTTATCCGTAAGATTGATATCGAGATATTTATTGCTTGTTCCTTGTATTTCCTTCATGGGCGAACCTCCATAGATATCGCATCAAACATGCATTGCGTAACACACCAGGCACAGGACACGCATTTATCAGGAAAGGCCAGTATCGCCCTGTTCTTATGCAATGGAAGAGTCTCATCGGCCATGGCAAGTGCATCTGCTGGACAGGCCAACACGCAGTTTTCGCACGCATAGCAGTTCTCCGAGACAATGACCGGCCTGGGCCATTCCGACTTCTTCACTTTCGCAATCTCTACACCCTTATCATCCAAAACGGCCAAGCTCGGGCAAACCCTCCCGCATGCCCCACATTCGATGCACAGGCTCGCGTCAATAACATGCAGCTGCTTTTTCTCTCCGGTAATGGCGCCTACCGGACAGGCCTTTGTACAGACTGTGCATCCAACACACTTCTCGATAATCCTGAAGCTCATGCTGTTTCCTCCATATTCCTGCATAACATTTAGCTATCTACACACATGGTTTACCTGTATCTCTTCAGAAGATGCCATATGAACAACTTTGGCGGGCGTTTACAGGTGTTTTTTATTCATATATGAAAATCAGCAACAGTGTCAAGGAGAGATAAAATTATTTCGCTTCTGCAAGCCGATTAATCATTGAATTTTCGATCGATCTCTTGTAAGAGGATCAATCATTCAATTGAGCGCCAATACAAGCCAAGAGGAGAGCAATCGTATGAGCAATCTGGTAAGAAAAGTGAATGCAGGAGAAAAGGTTCTCAAGAGGCTATATCTTTTTGTATTTTTGTGGTTTACAGGGCGGGCCGTTCAGGCAGCCGCGAAAGTTGATGATCAGGTAAAAAAGGAATTTGATGCCATACCGGATGGTTTCACCTTCGCTCTGGGCGTAATGCCAAAAGGGCCGTGGATGGTTATCGGCAAGGTAAACGGCAAAATCAAATATCTTGGCTGGAGTATCGAGGGAATAAGACTGAATTTACGCCTTGCCATTAACAACATCGAGGCCGCCATGCTGATTTTTACCTTTCAGGAAGGAACCGCCCTGGCTACGGCGCGAAACCGCATCATCGTTGACGGTGAAGTTCCCTATGCCATGTCCGTCATCCGGGTTCTTGATATCGTTGAAGTCTATCTTCTGGTGAAAATCATCGCCAAACTGGCGGTAAAAAGGTATCCGGTCTGGTGGCCAAGAGGCCGAAAGTATGTCGGCCGTATCCTCATTTACACCCGCACACTACTTGGCTTCTAATATGAGGAGGAAATGATGAATTTATCAAACAGTTTTGAATTTACCTGCCCGACCAAGACCAATTCAGGAAACAGAGCCCTGGAAAACATCCCTGTCGAACTGGAATCTCTGGATGCCAGAAAACCTCTGGTGATCACAGGCACGGACATCGTTGACCAACAGTTGATAGACATATTTTTGGGGGCATTTGGAAACTCCGGAATGACTTTGGGCATTTTCGATAGCATTGGAAAAAATGCTGACAGCTCCATGATCGAACAGCTCAAAAAAGCATATATCGACGAAAAATTCGATTCTATTATTGCCCTCGGTGGCGGCCCCGTCATGGATGCCGCCAAGTCCCTCAATATCATGGTATCATTACCGACGGCAGATCTCCGGAATTCGTCCGCTACTTCATTGATTCAGAAACCTCTGCGGCCCCTCGTTTACGTGCCTGCCGATACGGCAACCGGCCTTGAAACTTCGAAATTCGCCTCTATAAATGGCGCCACACTATCTTCTCACTATTTCATGCCCAACCTGGTCATTATTGATCCAAGAATGACCAGAGTAAAAAACGGGAAGGCGGTTTTCGCTAATACACTGGCAGCCTTCTGTCGCGCCCTAGAAGCCTATACCGGCCAGGACAAGAACCCCCTGACCGATTCCTATGCATTTGCAGCCATCCAGTTCATTTGCGAAAACTTTCTGACATTGCTTGCGACGCCGGGTGACAGCAAAGCGGGGCTGGCCATCGCTAATGCCATGGCAATGTCCGGATGTGCCTTCTCCAATGTCGAGGCCGGCATGCTGCACCGGATCGCTCAAGCCCTGCCCGCCCGAATCAATGCGCAATCGGGCATCGTGATGTCTGTCTGCCTGCCTCATGTTTTCGCGTATTGCGGGAAGAAAAGTGGCTACTTCATCGCAGAGGCTTTACTCCCCCTTGCCGGTCATGATGAATATGCCGCTGTGCCAGCAAAGCAGAGACTTGAAAAAACTCTCAAATTTATCGGACAGTTCCTGACGGAGCTTTCTGTAAAGGGACCCGAAAGAATCCCCGCCTCCCTGACGGAGGCCGGCATCGAATCCAGCATGATTGACGACATTCTGTCAAATCTGAAACTGGATCAGGATACGCAGATGAATGCGGATGACTTTAGGGCGGTACTCGAATCAGCCTGCGAAGGCAGACCCGTTGCATAATCGGAAAGGGGACAACACAAATGAAATTACCGGGTTACTATGAATTCTGCTGTAGCGTAAAACTGGTAGCAGGACACGATGCTCTGGAGAAAATACCTTCCCTGCTGGCAAGTCTGGGCGCCAAAAAACCTTTGATTATTACGGATAAAGGGGTAGCCGGAGCAGGCCTGATCAAAATCGTCACCGATGCCATTAGTTCAGGAGTTGAAATTGGCGGTATCGCCGACAATGTTCCGCCCGATTCGGACCTGAAGGTCGTCAATCAGCTGGCAAAATTGTACCAGCAGAATCATTGCGATGCCATTATTGCCGTTGGCGGCGGATCGGTAATTGATACGGCAAAAGGGGTGAACATTGTCGTTTCTGAGAATGCCGATGACTTGATGAAATTCAGTGGGGCCGGAGCGCTGAAAAGGGCGTTGAAGCCGCTGGTCGCAGTGCCAACAACTGCCGGCACCGGCTCCGAGGTAACGCTGGTCGCTGTCATCAAAGATCAGGAGAAGCATCTGAAAATGGCCTTTACCAGCTATTTTCTCCTCCCGAACATCTCCGTTCTTGATTCGCGCATGACGATGACCATGCCGCCTTTTATTACGGCAATGACAGGAATGGACGCACTGACCCATGCAATTGAGGCCTATTACTGCCTCCAAAAAAATCCCCTCAGTGATTCTTCCGCCCATGCAGCGATATCTATGATCTGTAAGAATATTTTGGATGTCACCAAGAATCCCGGCAACAAGGACGGAAGACTGGCCATGGCCATTGGCGCCAGCCTTGCAGGCATCGCCTTTTCGAATTCCATGGTAGGCCTGGTCCATAATCTTGGGCATTCTGTCGGATCGGTGTGCGGCACTCCTCATGGGGCTTGTATGTCCATCCTCCTGCCTTACGGTCTCGAATACAACATGCATAAACGCCGCAATGAAATGTCGGAACTCCTTCTCCCAATTGCCGGACCCGAGGTTTACAAAACCATTCCCAAGGATATCAGGGCTGATAAGGTTGTCGCGCTGATCAGAAAGCTGAACAATGATCTCCATCAGGCCACGGGAGGCAGGCATGCCCGCTGTTTCAAGGAAATTATGGACAGAGAAGGGAAACCTTCTGTTCCCAGAGAAAAATTACCCGATGTCGCAAGAGCGGCCCTGCTGGATGGAGCATCAACTTATAATCCTGAAGACACGGATTACGAAGATAATTTGATGGTACTCGAAGCGGCATGGGAAGGAGTCCCCTTGGATACCTCCAGGATTAGAAAAGGATAAAATACAAGACATTAGGAATATGCACAGGAATTCTGGAATCCATCAATGAAAGGCCGTATTTGGCGTCATGACGGACGTTCAACAAAGGATGGGCAGCATTTTCAATATACCATGATTAAAATTTGAAGAAAATGCGGGTATTTCAGGAACAGATAATAAATTTTATTTATCGAATTGTGACGGGATCCAAAAGAATCCGGATGATTCTCACCCCGCTGGTCGGTTTTGTTTTCCTTTGCATTGTTCTTCTTCTGACAGCTTCTTCTTTTTTTCTGGATCGGTTTCTCGGATTGCCTGAGTACATTTCAAAACCATTCAATACTCTGCTATGCCTCCCCTTTTTGGTTGGAGGAACCTTCCTGTGGTTATGGTGCTTATGGATATTTCTGAAAAACAATGGAACACCCGTACCTTTAAATCCACCGCCAAAACTGATAACCAATGGTCCTTATGCTTACTCACGAAATCCGATGATGACGGGCCTTTTCATGATCATGACCGGAACCGGCATTTTCTTCGGATCAATGACACTGACATTTGTCATGACGCCAATGTTTGTGCTTATCAGCATCCTTGAATTCAAAAGCATCGAAGAACCTGAGCTGGAAAAGCGTTTTGGAGATACTTACGTGGCATACAGGAAGAAAACTCCGATCATCATCCCCAAAATCCACAGTAAATGAAAATTATCCCGTTTTTGCGCCAAAAGATATCGGAACATGAAAATCATGATGATTTTCATTCAAACCCCGGTCAGAAAAACAGCAGGAAGCCGTTGGCAAAGTAGAGAATTCCTCCGAACCCGCAGGCACAGGCCAAAAACCATATCTCTTTTTTCTTCATCAAAGCCGCAATGGAGGAAAGCAGGATGGCAATCTGTAAAAAGATGATGGCGATGCCGAAGATTCCGGAATGTCGCTGGGCACTGTCCCGCAAAGCCTCCAATCGCTTTGCCTCTTTGGAGATTTCGGCTTTCTCCCCGTCATACTTTTTGATTTTCTGGTTATACACCTCCAGTCTCTTTTCATATTCGACAGTCACCGACGGTGACATATTCTCCTTGTCTTTCTTCATTTCCAGTTCCACAGCTTCGCGCTGGATTTCATAAAGATACCCCTTGACACTTTTAGCCTGAAAATACGACCACTGGTTGGCTGCCTGCGTTTGGGCAAGCACCGATTTTGTAGAATACCCGGCGCCCTTGAATGTTGAAAGCGTGGCACACACCGCGAAAAGCACCGTCGTCATTGCCAGATAATTCAACCATCTTTCTTTTGTCTCTTCTACCATAAATTATTCTCCTGATATCTAATATTTATCGCCAGAAAGCCGGATCAACCAAAATACCGTCCGTCAAATTTACATCCGCCAAAAGAACTTCCTCGATTTCCATCTTCTGCATAAAACCCAAAACAAGAATCAGGTTGGAAACCTCCGTATCTGCATATTGCCCGCCGATTTGTTCATCCGTCAAATCCAGCCTATCCTGCAAGACGTTCATAATATTCTCACGGCTATAGGAAGCAACTTTTTTCACCTGCTTCCGGATGCTCTGATTGTGCACACCGCCAATACCGATGACGACAGTTCCCATCCGGTGGATCTGATTTTTGATTTCATCAGGCAAATCCGACGCCGCGTTCATAGCAATTTTCAACGCTTCCGCCAAATTCCCACGACCTATGGGATTGGGCGAAACCTGAATACCCGCCATCTGATGGTGAATTTTTGTCAATATCTGATTTTTAAAAGGAATGGAAGCCATCTGTCCGCGGTAGATCGTAAACTTTCCGCCGCTACCTTTCATAATCATCTGCATAGAATTGCCTCCGATATCCCATACGACAATATTTTCCGAAACTTCGTGAGTTTGCGCAAGCGCCGCCTCATACCCCAGTATAGCTTCTTCATCCTGGGAGATCATCCGGATATTGATTCCCGTTTTATTTTTGATTTCCTGAAGATACCGGGACGTGTTTGCGGCCTGTCGGAACACCGCCGTGGCTGCCCCGGCAAAACGTTGTGCATTATGGGACTGCGCTTCTTTTTTCATAGACTGCAATTGCTCAATACCCCTCTCTTGAACATCGCGGCTTAACAACCGGTCCCTGAAGTTTTCAGCAAAAGGCACCTTGACTTCCCGCTGATGAAAAATTCCAATGGTTTTATGGCGGCAAGTGTCCACCTCTGCTGTTTTCATTTTCAGTGTAGTTGAGCCCATATCGAAAGCTGCCCGCCGCGCCGTACAAATCTTATTCGCGTGCAGCGCACAGCCGCTCAACAAAACAACGAAGACAATGATCAGGGCCAAGTAAGCAGGTATGACACCCCACCCAAGCCTTTTGTGAAATATCCTATCACGCATAGGTAGTCTGAGCCTCTGAAGCGATTTCTTATTTCTGATGTTTCTTGGTTTTCCAACGTTGATGGAACCAAAACCACTGATCAGGATATTCGCGTACCACATCTTCCACCATTTTTGTGAAACGCTGCGTGTTGGTCACAAGGTCTGCTTCATAATGACCGGTGGAGACAACTTCAACGGGCGGCTTGAAAATAAGCTTGTATTTGCCTGATTTCTGTCTGGCCATGAAAACCGGAACCACCGGCGAACCGGAGCGAAGGGCCATAACCGCCAGTCCTACGCCTGTGCATGCGGGACGACCGAAAAAATCAACAAAAACTCCTTCGTAAGCAGCCACATTCTGATCGCTCAGGATTCCGATAATTTGTTCTTCCTTCAGCAATTCCAGAACCTTCTTGCCCGATCCTCCCTTCGGAATCAGGGAATTACCATGCAGAGTGCGCACATATTCCACCAGGTTGTCAAAAACCGTGCTATCCAATGGCCGGTAAACGATATGCATTGGTTTGACAAGCATGGGAATCGCTATCGTCAGAAGCTCCCAGTTGCCGAAATGAGCGACAATAGAAAGCGCTCCCTTATTCATGGCAAGAACTTCTTTGGCATATTCCATTCCTTCGACCTCCACCCATTGATCGATATTATCACGTGTAATGGAAGTCAGATCGAAAAATTCGGCAGCCACAATGGAAAAATGCCGATAAACCCCTTTGGCAATTTTTTCAATCTCCATTGAATCCTTTTGGGGAAAAGAACGCTGAAGATTGTGCAGAACTATCAGGCGGCTTTTAGAAACCAGGTGGTAAAAAAGAAAAAAGATAGACCAGAAGAAGCCCTTTCGCACCCATAGAGGAATGCACCGGAAAACAAAAAGCAAAATGGATGTTGTTTTTGTTTTTTCAACCGTCATCAATTGACTTCCTTCCGCTCAACCAAACTTGCTGCCGATAAAATCGGGATCGCACCGAAATTTTCGGAACAATCAAAAGGATTTCTTCAGCCCAGAAGAAGATGGGGGATTGAACCTGCCTTATTTGCCATATAATGAAACATTTTTTATGTGTATTTACGGTGCTGGATAGACTCGATGTAGCCCACCGTCCCGGATGTTATCTGAGCGGCATTGGCTTCATCGGTATCCAGATGCATATCCATACGGTAATTTGGATCCACACGAACCAGGACATCGCCGAAGATCAGCTCTCTCACGCCTTTGACGCGAACCATGACCACATCCTTGTCACGCAATCCCAGGTTCAGGGCGTCTTCCGGAGCCATATGAATGTGACGCTTGGCGCAAATCACGCCTTTTTCCAGCTTAACCGTCCCCACTTCTCCCTCGAGGATCAAGCCCGGCGTGCCTTCCAGATCACCGGAATCGCGGATGGGCGCATCAATGCCCAGTTTATATCGCTCTGTGCAGGATATTTCCACCTGAGATTCCTTACGGATAGGCCCCAGAATACGAACTCGCTCAATTCTTCCTTTTGGGCCGATCAGGTTTACCGTTTCCACGGCAGCAAACTGACCGGGCTGACTCAAATCGGACCTTGGCGTCATCGTTTTTCCCTCGCCGAAAAGGGCTTCAAAGTGCTTTTGTGTAAGGTGAACATGATGGGCCGATGTCGAAATCACAATCGGGCGCGAATTGAGCTTCCTGATGTCTTCTTTGGTTCGTGTCCGGCCCAGTGCATGAATCGTTTCGCGGGCAATCATTTTTTCCTCATCTGTCGGAACGACCAAAATCCGAATTTCGGAACCAGGTTCAGAAATGTCGGTAATGTGACCGCGCCGGGCAGTCTGCGTTTTGATATTCACGTCATGAAACACAAATACACCAAGAGATTCAAGACCTTGGCAGATTCGGCTGCGGATGTCGGATGAATTTTCTCCGATGCCTCCTGTAAAAATCAAAACATCCATTCCCCCCATTGCCGCCCAGTAAGCTCCGATGTATTTCCGAATCCGATAACAGAAAGCGCTTATGGCTTTCTCACATTTCAAATCGCCTGCTTCGGCTTCCCGGATCAGCGTGCGCATGTCATTGCTTTTTCCGGATATTCCCAGAAGACCGCTTTGTTTGTTGAGCATCTCATCAATGTCTTCGCCCGTCATGGATCGGTGTCGCATCAAATGCAGGATCACTCCCGGATCAACATCTCCGGCACGCGTCCCCATGACCAGACCTTCCAGTGGTGTCATGCCCATGCTGGTATCCACACTGCGCCCATTCAGAATAGCGCAGACGGACGCGCCACTGCCCAGATGGCAGGAAACGATTTTGAGCTCGCCAATGCGGCGCTTTAAAAATGTTGCAGCGCTCAAGGAAACAAATTTGTGACTGGTTCCATGAAAACCATAACGGCGGATTTTCTCTTCTTCGCACAGAGCAGAAGGCAATGCATAGGTATGTGCATAATCCGGTATCCCCGCGTGATAAGAAGTATCAAAAACCGCAACCTGGGGAACATCCGGAAGCAGTTTCTGCATCAGTTCTATTCCTTTGAGATTGAAGGGATTGTGCAGCGGAGCAAGCGGGGTCAGTTCCTGAATCGCTAAAAAAGCTTCCGAAGTCATGATCACGGCATTGGAAAACTGAGCACCGCCATGAACGACACGGTGGCCGACCGCCCGGATGTCGGTTACATTTTGCATTCCTGTGTAACTCCTATCCGATACGGTGGAAATCATTCGTTCAAAAGCCTTTTCAATATCCAATACTTCTTTCACTGGATATTGGTATTTCTCATTTTGGGTCCGAATGACATGCACAGCTTCCCCGGAACCGATTTTTTCAATCATTCCTTCAAGCAATGGCCCGGTTTCCGTTGTATCAAACAAGGTATATTTCAGTGATGAACTGCCACAGTTCACCGTTAATATCTTCATGGGCTCGGACACGGACGAAAAATTCAGGTCGTAGGGATCTTCATTTTCCTTATGAACATTTCGGAGGCTCTCAATGGCGTCGTCCTTTGCGTTTCGCAACAATCTCTTCGTTACTAGACGGGTCATTTTGGCGAGCGTTTTCGGGTTGCGGGCAATGATAGGAGGAAAAGTTTCCCGGGGAATACGAAGAATTTTCGCCTCTCCCGAGGTCATCACATCCAGAACAGCAGGTTCTCCGGTTAAAATGGCCATTTCACCAAAGACCTGCTTCCGTTCCAATTTGGCAACCGTTCGTCTGCTTCCATCAGCCTCTGTTCGCAACACCTCCACTTCTCCTTCATAAACCACCCAGAGAAAGCGGCCCAATTCTCCTCGCTTGATGATGACGCTACCACCGGGAAAATCCATCAATTGTGCATCCTTGGCAATCAGGTCAATTTCCTCGTCCGGCAGATCAGACAGGCTTTCAATATCTTTCAGAAACAGCGGCAAATCCATTTTTTCCTCCATAAAACGCTCTTTTTGTAAGAGTATGAATGATAATCAGGATAGTAAACTAAGCCAGGTATGGCATTCGAGAAAAGAACCGGGAACATTTTTTTCCATTTCTTCAAACAAGGCAAAAGAAGCCGCAAAGGTCATAAAATTGTTTTCTCCCAGTTGTTTGCGAACATAGACACGCGCCGAGAGATCGGTCAGCCCGACAACCCCGCGCGGCTTTGCCGATTTCGCTTCCCGATAAGGATAAATGCCGATATTCTGACAACCGGCGGCATAGGGCATGATGACGTTTTCGTTATTTTCCCGACCGTAATTGGCCAGCACGGTCAAAGCGGAAAGCTGGTCTGGGTTGACAAAAAAGATAACCGTCTGCGGTGTTTCTTTTGTTAAATCCACATCGGAAAGGGGTTTGAAGACTACATAAGAAGATGGAATGTCCATGATGGGCAAAGCCCGGATAAAATTTTCCACCAATGCCGGATTTTGAAGGTATCGCTCGCCATGCAGGAAATGATTATAACTTTCTTTGGTCATGAAGGGTTTTATTTGTTCGGCAATTGCTTGACCGTCCGGACGTTCGGCATTTCCAACCGAAAGGAAATGACAAAACCCTTCCTCCTGACCTGGAAAATTTTTATACTGATTGCCAAACCCAAGGCCGACACCTCCTCCAAAACATCCGAATGTTTTCTTATCGACAGCCGATAAACCTCCTTTGGCTGCATGGACAACCAGCCACAAAACACATCCCCATTTCCCTTCAGAAAACTGCATTGCTCCTTCTGGCTTTATGTCCGTCCATAATAGAGCCACAGGCGAGTATTTCATACGCACAGCTTTGGCAATCCGGCTATCCATCGGGACTCCTCTTCAATATCTTATCATCAAACGACTTCACCAATGCTTATTTCTGACATGATTCACCCTCCATTCGGTCATTTTCTCTGCTCCTGCATTTTTGGGTCTTCAATACATGGATTTTTTTCAAAAAACAACCATAAAAAAAGGCAGGATTTTCATCCTGCCTTTTCCTGCCATCATTATGGTTATTCCTTGTTTTCTTTTGTTTTCTTTT
>DAOLNX010000102.1:0-11260 GCA_035416785.1 Smithellaceae bacterium
TGTATTCTCATCCAGATAAATCGGGCAAAGACCCCGGGCCAGAGATCGTGTTTTGGTAATGGCATTCCGGATCAGATCGACGATGTCTCTGCTGATCTCCGCTTCCTGCAGGTGCTGTGCGTTTAGTCGATTGGTCAACAGCTTTCCCATCGCTTCGATTCCGATCAGGTGTTGCTGCAAATCATCATGTAGATCCTGACCGATTTGCTGCCTTTCCCGCTCGCTGATATCCAGAATTTCCTTTTCCAGACGTTTTTGCTCCGTGACATCAGCAAAGACGGAGATCATGCAGGTTTCTCCGCTTAACTCAATGGTATCGGCGGAATAGATTCCCATTCGCATTTCTCCCGATTTGGGGCGGAAGAACACCTCTTCGTTTTGCAGGCTGCCTCGCTTCAGCAGTTTATCGATCAATTCCCGCCGGTATTCCTCTGACGGCCATACATTGAGTTCAACGGACGAGTGATCAATCGTTTCTTCGCGGGTGCGGCCCGTAATACGCAGAAAGGTATCGTTAACATCAATGAAACGACCATCCTTTAAGGTACTGATCGTCATGGCATCCGGACTGGAGCGGAAAGCCTTGGCAAATTTCTCTTCGGAATGAAGAACGGCCACCTCTGCCTTTTTCCTTTCGGTGATGTCCGTGAAAATGCCGAAAGTGCCAATATATCTGCCTTTGGTATCATACAAGGGTTTGGGAGAGACGATCGTGTAAATGACCTCGTTGTTCTTTTTTCGCCAGGCTACTTCGTATGGATTATAATGATCCTGGCGTCGAATCAGATGATCCAGCCAGATTTTCTGGTAGTCCTCGAGGATAAGTTCAATGACTGATCGACCGATGAGCTCCTTGCGTGAATAGCCGATCATCTGACACATTCGGTCGTTCACGTAAGTGACCAATCCGTGCTCATCCTGAACGCCGAGACCGTCATTCATGGTTTCGACAAGAAGCCGGTACTTTTCTTCGCTGGTGCGAAGGGCATCCTCGGCATTGATTCTTTCTGTGATATCCAGAAGGGAGGCGACACTCTGATTGGTGCCGGGAATCACGGCCACGGTCAGGTAGCAATACCGGATATCCCCATGTTTGTTGACGACGCGTGCTTCATAGTTTCGAGGCGCAAGAGAGGGATCGCTGCGCCTTCGATAGTGGTATTCCACCATCTGACGGAGGTCATCCGGATGAATGAACTCTGTCCAGCTTCGTTTTCCCTCGACCTCTTCACGGGGAATATTTGTCAGTTTTTCATATTCCGTGTTGACCATGATGATCGTCGTGTCCCGATCAATCAGGATGGTTGCCGCCCCCGTGTTTTCAAAAATAGTCCGGTACTTCCGCTCAGACTCCATAAGCGTTTCTTCCGCCTTTTTCCAACGTGCTTCGGAAACTTCCAGATCTCGCACACGTGCTTGAAGGTGGACAATCTCCTGTTGAAGTTCTTCAATGCTTATGGAATTTTTCATATGTTTCCCTCATATGTTCATGCCATATCGCCCGCATTCCGGAATGTAAAGAGGAAATATGACCAAAGGCGGAGCAAAAATTTTTTTATGGCCTTTTCTTTACATTGGAGCAGTCCGTAATTAGAATAGAAAAAATTTATCCAATAGAAGGAGGAATTATGCGGCTTGCAGAGTATTTTGAAAAAGCCGAAGGCATCGGGATTCTTTCCACGGCTGATTCGAACGGAAAGGTTAACGCGGCTGTTTACGGAAGACCACATGTTATCGACGAAAAGACCATTGCCTTTATTGCCGCAGACCGGTTGACGCATGCCAATCTGCAGGACAATCCATCCGCCGCGTATCTATTTAAAGAAAATGGTTCCTTTACCGGAAAGAGGCTCTATCTGACGAAAAGCCGCGAAGAGGAAAACTCGCCGCTTATTGATGAAATTCGCCGCAGAAAACCCGGGAAAAGTGAAGATCAAGGAAAAAAAGAATCGAAGTATCTCATTTATTTTACGGTCAATCATGTTTTACCTCTGATCGGCGATGGCCTATAGCGGTTTTTGTTTTTCTGCCGGATTTTTCTGGTGCGATACAAGGGAAAATGATAAAATCCTTTTAAAATAAATAGATTACAGGAGAAAACCCTATGAAGGTTTTTATGACGGGAGGCACGGGTTTTGTCGGAACCTATCTTGAGAAGTGTCTGGTGCGGGAAGGCCATCACGTTACCATTCTGGCCCAGGAGCCCATCCGAACCGTCTTGAAAGTTCCGGGACGCGAATATCTGATCGGTAATCCCAATGTGCCGGGGAAATGGCAGGATTCAGTGAAAGATCAAGATGTGATTATTAATCTGGCGGGTGCCTCCATTTTCAGCCGCTGGACGGACCAGCAAAAAAAGATTCTTCGTTCCAGCCGCATCGACACAACACGCAATCTGGTCGAGGCTCTGCCGAAAGACGCCAGGCATATTTCTTTTTTCAGTACATCAGCTGTTGGATATTACGGTTTTCATGAAGACGAAGAACTGATTGAATCGTCGCCGGCGGGGAAAGATTTTCTGGCGCAACTAGCGCGGGATTGGGAAACAGAGGCCATGCGTGCAAAGGACAAGGGGGCTCGTGTGGTCATCACCCGGTTCGGCATTGTCTTGGGTCCAAATGGCGGTGCCCTGGCTCAGATGGTTCCACTTTTTCAATTCTTTCTGGGTGGCCCGCTGGGCAGTGGACGGCAATGGTTTTCTTGGATTCATCTTCAAGATCTTGCTGAATCCATCCTGTTTTTAATAAAGCATCAAGAACTGTCCGGTGCGGTGAATATCTGCTCTCCCTGTCCTGTACGGAATAGCGAACTCGGACATGCCATCGGCCGAGTTCTCCATCGGCCATCATTTATGCCCGCACCCGGATTCATGATCAAACTGGTTCTCGGTGAATTTGGCTCCGTCCTGCTCAAAGGGCAGCGAGTGATTCCGCGCCGCCTGCTGGATACGAAATTTGTTTTTCAGCATCCGGAAATTGAGGCGGCAATTCGGAACATTCTCCGCGGTTGAAGTGGAGCCGTTTCTGGAAGTTGTTTTTCATGCCGGGAAGTGCTATGAGAAAAACCTTCCTGATCCGTGTGGTGTTTGTATGATGTCCCTTTTTCGGGGATACCCGCAATGAAATAATGCTAGGAGACGACTCTATGAAACCAGGAAAGCGCAGAAATTCTTTACAGATAGCCTGCTTGATTGTGACCATGGCCGTTTTTTTTGGCTGCTCTTCCGCTCAAGAAGAACAAAGTGTGTTGGATCCCTTACATTTAGAGAAGGCCAAATCCACGAAATCTTGCCCTCAATGCGCTTTATACGGCGCTAATTTTGCCGGAGAGGATTTGCGCACGGCAAACCTGAGCGGCGCAAATTTAAGGGGTGCGAATTTGAGCAAAGCAAATCTTATGGGGGCCAATCTGACGGGAGCGAACTTGAAAGATGCCAATTTGAGTTATGCCAAGCTTTTTAACGCCGACTTGAGTGGCAAGGCAAGTTTGCGCAACGCCAATCTGTTTGGGGCGGATTTACGCATGGCGAAAATGAATGACGCAGATTTGTTTAATGCCAATTTGAGTGGGGCCGATCTCAGCAATGCCAATTTGAGTGGGGCCTACCTTTTAGGGACATTCTTGAGTGATACCATCTGGACGGACGGCTCAAAATGCAAAAACGGCTCCATTTCGGAATGCGTGAAATAATGAATCCGTATCGGAATGGTCTGATTCGACGGCGTTATTCGCCGATGATTTTCACTAAAACCCGTTTTTTTCTGGCGCCGTCGAACTCCCCATAGAAAATCTGTTCCCACGGTCCGAAATCCAGCTTACCTTTGGTGACGGCCACAACAACTTCCCGGCCCATAATCTGCCGCTTTAAATGAGCATCCCCATTATCCTCACCGGTCCGATTGTGGCGGTAAAAAGATACGGGTTCGTGAGGCGCAATCTTTTCCAGCCATTCCTCATAATCCTGATGCAAACCGGATTCATCATCATTGATAAAAACGGAAGCGGTAATATGCATTGCGTTGACAAGAACCAGTCCTTCGGTAATTCCGCTCTCCAGCAGACAGTCTCTGACTTGATGGGTAATGTTGATGAAGGCTCTTCTTTGAGGAATATGGAACCAGAGCTCTTTTCGATAGGATTTCATATATTTTCCTGTTCCAAAATGACGAAATTTGCCGGTTCAATGGCGAAAACTGAACCGGCAAGAAAGCATCGTGATCAGGCAACCGTTAAACCTTTGTTACGCAAATAGTTTTTAACATCCTGAATTTTCAATATCCGGAAATGAAATACAGAAGCCGCCAGCAAAACGGATGCACCACCTTCAATGACGGCATCATAAAAATCCTCCAGTTTGCCCGCGCCGCCGGAAGCAACGACAGGCAGTGTCACGGCGGAGGAAATAGCTTGGGTAAAGGGAAGATCATAGCCGGCCTGGGTGCCGTCTCCATCCATGCTGGTGGGTAAAATAACGCCCGCGCCCAGTTCCTGGCAGGTTTTTGCCCATGCCACGGCATCCCGTGCAACAGGGAGAGTGCCGCCGGAAACCACCAGTTCAAAACCGGAAGGCATGATCGGGTTTCTTTTTGCATCAATTGCCACGGTGATTTTATCTGCCCCGTATTTTTCAGAAGCCTTTCGTACCAGATCGGGAGAATTCACCGCTGCGCTGTTCATGGATACATTGCTTGCCCCCGCGTCTAAAACCATTGCAATGTCCTCCAGTGAAGATATGCCGCCGCCAACCGTGAGTGGAATCTTTATGGCCTGTGAAACTTTTTTCACCCATTCCAGACGGGTTTTGCGGTTTTCAAGCGTGGCGGCAATGTCCAGCATTGCCAGTTCATCTGCGCCTTCATCCTGGTAAAACGCGGCATTTTCGACCGGATCCCCTGCGTCCTTGATATCCACAAAATGAACTCCTTTTACCACGCGTCCGTTTTTCATATCTAAACAAGGCATGATTTTAATCGTCTTCATCTTCATCTCCTTTCCAAAGAAACAAATAAATTTAAAGGTTTTCCCATTCTGGTGATGATGTGTAAACTGAACTGGTAAATTTTACAATAAATTATTCTTGACAAAATATATTAATTGGTATATTGGTTCAACCAATGGACCAATTAAGGGCGGGAGAATAGACAAAATGACAGGAAAAAAAGTTTTTGCACAGCCGATTTCGCGTTTCCGGCTTCATGACGAAATTGTGACGGTTTTGCAAAATAAAATTTTATCCGGTTCTCTTGCACCGGGAGAAAAAATTCCACCGGAACGAGAACTTGCCGAAACTTTTTCTGTAAATCGAGCCACGGTTCGTGAAGCATTGCGTAAATTGGAAATTCTGGAACTTATCGAGATTCGGCATGGTAACGGTTTATATGTGAAAAATTATCTGGACAGCGGAAATTTGGATATTATCAAAGCCGCTTCCCGTGCGGATGGGAGTAAGCAGGTGATTCTGGACATTCTCGAAGCCAGGAGATTCCTTGTGCCTCAAATGGCTTATCTGGCGGCTGAAAGATGCACACCTGCCGACCTGGAGGAACTGGGGCAGACGGTTTTCCGGACAGATTTGAACATGCTTGAGCAGGATATTCAAGTTCATTCGATGATTGCCCGATGCACACACAATCTGCTGTGCACGGTCGGCCTGAATTTCTTCAATCAGATCTTTCGTGATTACGGACATCTTTATTTCCATGACGAATGCAATGTACAACGTTCCCGGGAATTTCATAAAAGCATTTATGAGGCTATTAAAAACCGTCAGCCGAAGGAAGCCAAAAGAATCATGAAGGATGTCATGATTTACGCAGAAGAAGCCGTCAAGGTGCATCTGGAAAACGCAGGACAGTAAAAGGAGCTATAAAATGGATAGATTTATTGAGAACTATGAAGGGGAAAAGTTTGACGTTCTGGTAATCGGAGGGGGCATTACCGGCGCTTCGGTTGCGTATGAGGCGGCTGCACGGGGATTGAAGACCGCACTTTTGGAAAAAAAAGACTTTTCTTGGGCGACATCGGCGGTCACATCCAAATTGATCCATGGAGGTTTGCGGTATTTGGCCAATGGAGAAATCGGCCTGGTACGCGAATCGCTTCGGGAACGCCGAGTACTGGAGAATATTGCTCCCAATTTTGTTTATCCGATGCCCATTTTGATGACTCACTATAAGAAACCTCTTAAAAACCGTAAATGGGTTGTGAAAGCAGGCATGTTGATTTACGATTTGCTTTCCTACGACAAAAAAAGTACCTGGGATGCAGGGAAAAGAATTCCAAGTCATAAGACGATTTCCCGGCGGGCCGTTATGGAAGATGAAAGGAATGTGCGTACTGACGGCCTGACAGGTGCTTCCCTGTTTTATGACTGTATCAGCATCTTTCCTGAGCGACTGACGTTGGCTTTTATCAAGTCGGCGGTTGCTTGCGGCGCCAAAGTATCCAATTATGTCAAAGTGGAAGGATTTCTCAACGACGATAAGAAAAATATTCTGGGCGTTAAGGTCAAAGACCTTCTATGCAATAAAGAAAAGAAAATATTCGCTTCCGTGACAGTGAACTGCGCGGGACCCTGGGCCGACATTCTGACTGGTCTTGCCAAAACCAACTCGTCAAACGGAACTTCTTTACGCCGTTCTGAAGGAATTCACATTATCACCAAAAAGAAGCTGCTTTCCGGAAAATATGTTGTCGCTTCGATGACTCCGGCGGGAAGGCATTTTTTTCTCATTCCCTGGCGCGGCCATACCATTATCGGAACAACGGACAAGCCTTTTGTGGGGGATCCGGATGCTTACTGTGTCACCAAAACCAGCATTTTAGAGTTAATTGACGATGTAAACAGTTCCTTTGGCGACGGAAAGCTGTGCTTTGCGGATGTCGTGCATGCCTACGGGGGGTTGCGCCCTCTGGTGGAAGAGCAGACGGAAGAAACCTATTCCAGTTCGAGGCGTTATGAGATTCTGGACAACAAGGAAAGCGGTCTTGACGGTCTGATTACCGTGGAGGGTGGAAAATATACAACCAGCCGAAATCTGGCCGAAAAATGTGTGGACCTCGTTGATGCAAAGCTTAGCAGACCGCGTGTAAAAAGCAAGACGGCCAAGCGGCATCTTACCGGTTGCGGAATTGAAAATTTATCAAATTTTTTAAATGAAATTCATAAACACAGCAAAAACGGCTTTGGCTTTGCCACACTTGATTATCTTGCACGTTGCTATGGAACGGATTGTTCCCAAGTTACCAACCTGGCGCATGGGAACTCTGCTTTGTCTGAAAGCCTCAATGATGATGGCGAAATTCTTGCGCAAGTAATTTACGCCGTACGGGAGGAAATGGCACGCACGCTTCCGGATATTGTTTTACGTCGTACCGGGATTGGCACATTGGGAAATCCTGGAGAAAGTATTCTGCGCAAGGTGGCAGCGGTTGCCGCTGAAGAATTGCATTGGAGTCCGGAAAAAACGGAGAAAGAAATATCAGAAATGATCAACATGCTGAAACTGCCGGAAGTGTAAATGTTTTTTGGGAACAGACAGTTTAAAGGCAAAAAGCAGGGAGGAAAAGCAGATGACAAAAACGAAATTCAGGCCGGACTGGACGGAAACGCCTCCACCTTCGGGAACCTACCGATCCATTTTTAAATATGGAAACTTAAATCAATTCAAGCATCCCAGCGATGCCTGGTATGAAATGATGAAGCGAGATTTTCATTTGCAGGATCAGAACTTTTCCCGAAAAACGGAAGAAGGGTTAAGCCAGGTTTCCATCAATCGCCCTGTTTTGCTGAAACCGAGTCAAATCGATGCCATTTCCAATATTGTCGGCAGGGATCAGGTAGAAACGGATGACTACTGCCGTGTGAAGTACGCATCAGGAAAAACGACCGAAGAGATGCTGGAACTACGCCGGGGCATTGTTCGGGAAGTGGCGGATATTGTTGTGCATCCGCGGAATAAACATGATGTCCGTAAAATGGTTGAATATTGTCATCAGGAATCGATTCCGGTAACGGTTTTCAGTGCCGGTTCTTCTGTAAACTTCGGCTGCCGGCCGTCGCGGGGAGGGGTGTCGCTGGTCATCAGTACGCACATGAATAAACTTCTTGAAATCAATGAACAAAACCAGACGGCGCGGGTTCAGCCGGGGATGTTTGGACCTGCTTATGAAGATGCATTAAACCGTGCCCCGGAACTTTTTCAAACTCAACGTCGTTATACCTGTGGTCACTTTCCTCAATCTTTCGAGTACTCGACGGTGGGCGGCTGGGTGGTGACGCTGGGATCCGGGCAGGCCTCCACCTATTATGGGGACGCTTATGATATTGTATTCAGCCAGGAATATGTCACGCCCGTCGGAACATTCAAGACATTGGATTATCCAGCAACGGCAACCGGTCCCAAAGTAAATGATATTTTGAAAGGTTCAGAAGGTTCTTTCGGTATTTTAGTGGAAGTGACCATGAAAATCTTTCGCTACATGCCGGAAAACCGCACCCGCTTCAGTTTTATGTATCCCTCATGGGAAGCTGCCGTTCTGGCCAGCCGGGAAATCATGCAGTCGGAATTTGGCAGGCCGGCTGTATATCGCATCTCCGATCCGGAAGAAACCGATCGGGGGTTGAAACTCTACGGAATGCCGGATGTTGCAGATAAAGTATTGATATTGCGAGGATATAAGCCGATGCAGCGCTGTCTTTGCCTTGGCAATGTTGAAGGAGACCGAGACTATACACGCCTGGTCGCTCGGAAAATCAAGGCAGTTGCCAGGCGCTACGGTGCGATGTCTCTGGGGGGGTATGCCACGCGCAAGTGGGAGCACAGCCGTTATACGGAGCCTTACATGCGAGAGGATTTGGGCGATTACGGCATTGTCATTGACACGTTGGAGGCGGCGGTAACCTGGGACAATCTCCACCGGCTGCACAAGGGAGTTCGCGCCTATATCAAAAGCCGGCCGGATACAATGTGCATGACACATGCTTCGCACTTTTATCCGCAAGGGACCAATCTTTATTTCATTTTTATTGCCAGGATGGACGGTCTTGAAGAATTTCAGAAATTCCAGCGGGGGATCATTGACCACATCCAGAAAAATGGCGGGTCGTTAAGTCATCATCACGGTGTGGGGCGAATGATTGCTCCCTGGATGGAAACGCATCTGGGAAAAGAGCAGATGGCGGTTTTGCGTGCGCTAAAAAGTCATTTTGATCCTCATAATATTATGAATCCCGGCGGGCTGCTGGAATAAAAGCAATCAGGATCATAACCATGGAAAAGAGAAAAAATCGTGACGGAGAATTGATTTTATCGTTTGATGCGGGGACCCAGTCCATCCGTGCGGCACTGATTGACCTTTCCGGAAATATTGTGCAAATTGTCAAACGGAGGATTGAACCCTATTTTTCGGTACAACCCGGCTGGGCGGAGCAGAATACCGATTATTATTGGAAAACGCTTTGTGATGCCTGTCAGATACTTTTAGGCGGTGTAGACAGGGCATCGCGGGAGGCGATTGTGGCCGTGACACTGACCACGCAGCGTGCCACCATGATCAATATCGGTGAAGACGGACGGTCACTGCGTCCTGCCTGTCTCTGGCTTGACCAGAGAAAAGCAAATCCGGAGAAAATTCTTCCTTCTTTTGCCAAACCGCTCCTGAAAGCGGCAGGGTACTGGGATCAGGTGAACAATGCGGTTCAGAGCTGTCAGGCCAATTGGATTCGTCAGAATCAGCCGGATGTATGGGAAAAAACCCATAAATATTTGCTGCTTTCGGGATATTTTACCTACATGCTGACCGGTGAGTTTGTGGATTCGGTAGCCAATAACGTCGGTTATCTTCCCATTGACAACAAAACCTATGATTGGGCGGGAAGATTCGACATCAAATGGCGTCTCTTTCCCATTGAAAAGGAAAAACTGCCCCGCCTGGTCAAACCTTCCGAAGTGCTGGGACGGATTACTGCACGGGCCGCAAAAGAGACCGGATTAACGGAGGGATTGCCTGTGATCGCCGCCGGAACGGATAAGGGTTGCGAAATGCTGGGCGCGGGCTGTCTGACGCCGGAAACCGGCTGTTTAAGTTTTGGAACTACCGCCACTTTTAACACAACCGGAAAAAAATACATCGAACTGATATCGATGATTCCTCCGTATCCCGCTTCCGTGCCCGATTCCTATTACACAGAAGTGATGATTTACCGGGGATTTTGGATGGTCAGTTGGTTTCGGGATGAATTCGGTATGCTGGAAAAGCAGATTGCCGAAAAAGACAATATGGTCCCGGAAAAACTTTTTGATGCCTTGATTGAAAAAGTGCCGCCCGGTTCGATGGGCCTTATTCTTCAGCCGTACTGGTCGCCGGGGCCTAATACGGATCCGTTTGCAAAAGGGTCGATCATCGGTTTCGGGGATGTCCACAACCGGGCTTATCTTTATCGCGCCATTTTGGAAGGACTGGTTTACGGACTTCGGGAAGGAGCGGAATTTACTCAAAAGCGGACGAAAACGGCTATTACGCGCCTCAGAGTGTCTGGTGGCGGTTCGCAAAGTGATATGGCCATGCGTATTGCCGCAGATATTTTTGGTTTGCCCGCGGAACGTCCCCATACTTATGAAACCTCGGCTCTGGGTGCTGCTATTGATGCGGCTGTGGGGCTTGGACTTTATCCGGATTTTCCCTCCGCAGTGAAAGCCATGACCCGGGTCAGGGAGGTTTTTGAACCGGTTGCTGATCATCACCAACTTTACGACCGCCTGTACCGGGAAGTCTATCTGTCCATCTATGGCCGCTTGAGGCCTCTTTTTGAAAAAATCCGTGACATTACGGGTTATCCTTCCAACTGCCGGAAGTTAGACGAGGCACAATAGGAGAGGGGCAAGGGATGATGATCTATCTTTATCGTTTGCCCATCATCCACCCATCTCCCTCTCGTCCAAAATCATCTTGACACGTCATTTCCCGTCTCTTATAGTCAACTCGCTTTACATAACGCAAAATAATCGCAGGGAAGGAGAGGCGGCATGGAACAATACAACAGCATTCAATGGGAAATTGTTGAAAAGGGATTAGGCGTTTTGACGCTAAACCGGCCAAAGGCCTATAACTCGGTCAACGGAGAGATGTTGGACGAACTGGAGGCTTTCTGGCATAAACGGTTGTATGATCTGGATACGCTGGTCATCTTGCTGCAAGGCGCGGGAGAGAAAGGTTTTTGCGCCGGTCTGGATATGAAATACGTGATGGAAAATGCGGC
>DAOLNX010000103.1:0-10536 GCA_035416785.1 Smithellaceae bacterium
CTCCGTGTTGATGACCTTCCCGTCGCGCACGGACACGATAATGCTGCATCCCACAGAACAGTAAGGACAAATCGTGGTGGTTTCTTTGGCATACTTAATCTTCAGCTCTTTGGCATGTGCGGATGCCGGCGCCAGGCTGATGCCCAGACCGCTCACCGCCGCTACAGCGCCGGAAAGTTTCAAGAAACCTCTTCTGCTTACGTTCATGAATCCCTTCTCCTTTCAAAGAATTTCAAATTATCTTAATTTCATCCTCTTTTTGAACGCTGTTTCCGTTTGTCTAAAAAAAATTCAGAACAAATCCGCCTTTCAAAACAGCTGCTCCGAGCATGAATTTTCCAAACAGCTTTGCCGCAGGGCGGGATTCCTATATCTTTAAGGACAGAGGTTGTCAACTAAAAATAGTTAATAATTTTAAAGGCTTATGTCATTTATGACATAAGCAGAAATGCCCCTCAAATTTCACTTTGGGTCTGTTGGTTCAGTTTTTTTAAAACAACATGCGGGAAACTTGGCCGTCGGCTGGGCAGGGGCCAATTTCTTTTAGAATCTCTACAAGATGCGGATCAAACAAGATACCCTTTTGCTCCTCAAAATATCGCAAGGTCTCTTCCCGGCTCCATGCCTTCCGGTAGGGACGATCGGCCGTCAAGGCGTCATAGACATCGGCTACGCAAATAATCCGCGCCATAAGAGGAATATCTTTTCCTCCGGTCCCGGTCGGGTATCCTGCTCCGTCCCAGCGTTCATGATGATAAAGAATGCCCGGCAGAATGGTTTCATAGGAAGGAATAGAAGACAAAATGTCTGCGCCGGTTTGCGGATGTTTCTTGATGAGATTAAATTCCTCCTCCGTCAGTCTGCCGGGCTTGTCCAGAATCTGCTCCGGAACAGCTATCTTACCGATATCATGAAGAATTGCGGAAATCTTCAAAATCCGCATTTGATCGTCGTTTAATTGCAGATAGCTGCCGATGGCCTCGGCCATCCGCGTCACCCGCTCGCTGTGCCCGGCTGTCCAGGGTGATTTGGCGTCAATCGAGCGAGTCAGGGAAATCAGAATGCCGATCAGCAGTTTTTCTCTTTCTCTGGTTCCGTCAAGAATACAGGAAGCCATATGATTTAATGCATCCGCCAGCATCCCGATTTCATCCGTCCGCCCCGTAGTAAAACGCTTTTCATATTGACCGTTTGCAATTTCCGCAGCTTCCCGGGCAAGTTGCTCAATCGGACGCGCCAGCCGGATGCTGAACAAATATCCCAGCGTTCGGGATATAAACAGCAGCCCGATAAAAAAGATAGCTCCCCTGGAGAGATTTTCTCGAAGAATCTTAAAGATATTAATAGGATAAACATCAAAAGACAGTAAGTATTTCCGCTTGTCATCCGGCCGTGTAACGTCAATTTTTACATTCACCTTGTCTTGCTTTATGAAAAAAAGTTTTGAGGAAGTGAGGATTCTGTCGCCCCGTACTTTTTCGAGCTCCGCATTCATAACCGGATCGACAATGATTTGAGATTGAACTTTTCCGGATGCATCGATAGACAGACGGTGCCATAGGCCGCCATCAATGTAAAAAACAGAATATTTCACATGAGAAAAAAAGCCCTGAAGATTTTTTTCGGCGCCTGCAAGATCCATTCTGCTCATTTCCAGAAATTTGAGAATTTCAAAACCTCGATTCTCATCTCCTGCCGACGAAAGAGACTTCATGCGATGACGGATGGTCTGCGTCGCCATTTGGATGAAAGAGTCCGTTGCCGAGAAAATGGTAAAAATCAAAACCAGATAGCCGATAACCAAGCCGAACAATGTAAATGAAATCGTCAAACGGCTTGCCAGTGAGGGTTTCCAGAAAGCGAGAAATTTTTTTACAATGTCCCGATCAACGCGGCGATTCACGGCGGTCATGAATGATAATTCTCCATGGTCTTGACTTTACTCTTGAATAAACCTTACCTCTTATGCGGATTCCCCTATTTTTTCGCGGGTAGCGGTTGCACCCATTTTTGATTTTCTCCGTCATAATACCATTTATCAGGAAAGCCCCGGCGGGTCATAAATTTGGGATTTTCCGCCCAACGCAGCAAATCCTGATAGGCTTCGTAAATTTTTCGGAAGTCGGCAGAGCTTCCACCTTTATCCGGATGATGAATTTTTACCTGACTTCGATAGGCGTTTTTGATCACTTTCGGCAAATCGCGTACACCGAGATCCGCCCCCTTGATCCCCAGACAAACCAAATATTCCGCCTTGACAGACGGCGCTTTGATCAATCGCGGCCGTCGCAGACCTTCTGAAATGACTAGTCTTTCCGCCATTTCCAAAACATATTGTGACGCCAGATATGTTTTTTTCGTCCGTTTCTCCTCGGCCCACCAGGCATTTCCAAGCAGATTGGTCATTTTGCCGAAATCATCGGCAGGCTTGCTTCCAGCTGTCCGCAACGCCTGATAACGGAAGATTTCTCTTCTGCCATAAGGAACCACATCCAGAATAATCATCTGACCGGTGAAATAAAATGTTGCATAACGCGTATTCAGCGCGGAAAGCAGGCCGCTTCGGGCATTGAGTTTCTGCCGCAGATGCTGACGGCATTTTATGGAGCAATAACGGCGTTTTTCAATATGATTCGTCGCGCCGCAGGAAAGACAGGCGCTTTGCTTTTGATACTTTGCAGAAGGTCGGCATGCAATGAACATGGTCAAAGAATGAAACAGCCGATTCTGGATCCGAATCGGCTGTTTGTCTGTTTTTTTGTCTTGTTTATTTCGCCGCCAGATAGCCCTTGGCCAGGGCCTTGTTCACATGCAGAACTCCCTTGTTCATATCCTTCAGGGGATAATCCGCCGTAATGACTGGAAGCGAGTCGGCTTCGTTTTGAGTTTTAACAACCGATCCAACCGGCACGTACCGGCCATCGGCCACCTTTACTCCCATTAAAATTGCGCCAGGTTCGATAACGCAATTCTTGCCCACCATCGATTTGAAAACCAGCACTTTCATCCCGACAAAAGTATCATCCATAATTACCGCCGGTCCGTGAATCTGCACCTGATGCGCCAAGGATACTCGATTGCCCACATAAACCGCATATTTTCGACCTTCAACTTCCATCAGATTTTTCTCCACGGGTTTGCCGTCCAGTTCCGTCTCCAGCGCATGAATCACTACGCCATCCTGAACGTTCGAGTCATTGCCGACATGGAGCGGCTGGCCTTCATCTCCGCGCACACATGCCGTCGGCGCAACCATGACATTGTCGCCTAAAATGACATTGCCGATCACTGCCGCCAGCGGATGAACATACGATCCGTTCCCGATCACCGGTTCAGAGATTTTCGAGCTGAAATCCGTTATCACATTTTTCTCAATCATTTTTTACCTCCGCTTCAAATTTTTTATTGATGCGCTGATCCGCAGAAAATCAGCGAGTAATCCGATTACCCTTCCGCTGAAGCCGAGGCAAAATTTGGCCTTTCGGACTGGCTTCTTTCCCTGGATTTCAACTCGTCCCACACCTCCGAGACGCGTTTTTCCGTTTCAAAAATGGTTCCCTGATTATCAATCACAATATCCGCGAGGGAAATTTTATCGTAAATGGACATCTGACTGGACACGCGAAGATCTGCATCTTTGCGACTCATGGCATTTCGAAGCATCAATCGTCTGATTTGCTCCCCCTGATCTATTTTTACCAGAATCGTCAGATCAAAAAGGCGCTGCATGTGGCCTTCAAACAGCAGCGGAACGTCCGCCAGGATGATGGCATGGCCGTCCATCAACTGAATTTCTGCCCGGCGCTTCCGCCAAGCCTCGTAAACGCGTGGGTGAACAATCTCACCGAGTTTCTGGAGTTTATCCGATTGATGAAAAACAACTGCCGCGATCTTGTTTCGGTCGATTTTTTGGTCCGCTTGCAAAACTTCCGGGCCGAAAAAGTCAACAACATCCTGCCAAGCGGGCTTCCCGGGTTCCTGAACCTCATGGGCGAGTTTGTCAAAATCAATCAGGTAAGCGCCATGGCTGACGAACATTTGCGCTACGGTGGATTTTCCGCAGGCAATACTTCCTGTCAAACCGATATTCAGCATGGTTTATGATTCAGCGCATAAATCATGCGCAAGCCTTCCAGAGTCAGCATATCTTCAATTTTATCAATGCACTTGGACTCTTCCGACACGATGCGCGCCAAGCCCCCCGTAGCAATCACCATCGGTTTGGTTTTCACTTCCGCCTTCATGCGGTTGACAATACCGTCTACCAATCCCGCATAACCATAAATAATCCCTGCCTGCATCGCACTAACCGTGTCCTTGGTAATCACATTTTTAGGCCTGCTGAACTCGACACGTGGCAGTTTTGACGCTCTCTCAAAAAGAGCCTCACAGGAAATCATGATGCCCGGAGCAATACACCCGCCCATATACTCCCCTTTGGGAGACACATAGTCAAAGGTGGTAGCCGTACCAAAATCGACGATGATGCACTCCTGGTGATATTTGTTATAAGCGGCTACGGCATTGACAATACGATCCGCTCCGACCTCTCTGGGATTATCATAAAAAATCGGCATGCCCGTCTTAATTCCCGGCCCCACAATCAGCGGTTTGATATTGAAATACTTCACGCATAAAGGCTCCAGAATATTGAGCATCGGAGGCACAACACAGGAGATGATAATATCTGTCACCGCCTTGATTTCCTTGGCTTTCATCCTGCTGGACTGGTATAGATTAATAATCAGCACACCATATTCATCAATGGTGTGGTCAATTTCGGTTCTGATTCGCCAGTCATGCTGAAGCTTATCTTCATCGTACAATCCCAGTACCGTATTTGTGTTGCCAACATCGATTACCAGCAGCATAAATCAACCCCTCTTCAATATCGTTGCATCTCCCGCCAACACCTTGATGATACCGTTTTCCGCAGTGCAAAGCATCAGCGAACCGTCTTCTCCCAATCCAACTGCTTTTCCGCTTATGGTCTCGACGCCAAACCCCACCGATACACGGTGACCGATCATCGGTGAAAGGCTCAACCATTTTTCCCGGATCGCGCCGAAACCGCTTTTCGCGAGTTCTCTATACCATTTCGCCATATTTTCATACAAATGAATTATCAGTTCCTCACGGGCCATCGTCCTTCCCGACACGATGGACAACGAGGTTGCAATATCTCGAATATCTTCAGGAAATTGATCATAACGGCTATTGACGTTGATTCCTATGCCAACAACCACAAAATCAATGCCGCTTCCTGATGTTTTCATTTGCGTTAAAATACCACATACCTTTTTTCCACCGATCAAAATGTCATTAGGCCATTTCAGGTGGATCTGGTTCGGAAAGTAAAAATCCATCATTTCGGCTGCAGCTACGCCTGCCGCCAAGGAAATCTGAGGCGCACGCGCCGCATCAAATGACGGTCTTAAAATAACAGACGTATAGATATTGACGCCGGCCGGAGAATGCCAAACGCGCTGCATTCTGCCTTTTCCGGTGTTTTGGCTGTCCGCAAAAATCGCCGTTCCCTCGGCTGCGCCCTGCAACCCCAGACGAAACGCCTCGTCATTGGTCGAGCCGATTTCCGGGTAATAATGAAACGGATGGCCGATGAATTTTCCAGCAAGGTCTTGCCGTAAAATATTCAGATCCAAATCCATTGATCGGTCCTTTTTCGATAAAGAAGTTAAATCCACCCGAGCATTCCGCCAAACACGATCAGGGCAAAAGCATTGACGGCAAAAAGAAAACCGATAAAGAGCTTTTGCGCTCGCGGCTGCCAGTCATGCACATAACAAGCGGCGGCAAAAAAGGGAACATAAACCGTGATAAAGACCGGAAAAGCGCCCCACCAGCCGTAAACCCACACAAAAGCCGGTGTGCGCACCAGAAATATTTCCAGAATGGATGCAAAAGCGGCATTGGTAACTGAAAAGAACAAGCGGTTATTGACGCCCAGAATTTTCAAAGAGGGGTCTTTCGGCATCAGCTTGCAGGCAACCATCCCGGCAATGGAGAACATCAGGCTGATTTCAATCCCGACACCCACCATGATAACGAAGGCCGATCCGGCAGGCACCGTCCACAACGCATGTCCGGAAAAGTGCTGAATTAAGGCATTGATGATTTCCACAAACCAGTGAACCATGTAAAGAGCCATCCCACCTGCAATCACACGATAATTGCCCTTTTCATACTCGTTGGCATAAATGTAAAGCACAATCACCAGCAACGGAATAACATACCACTGGAACGTGGAGCCACTCCTTAAAATACTCAATGCCTGCCCGGTTGCTTCAGGGTTATTCAAAGTTATATTCCAGATATCGTCTGCCAAGCTCATGATTTTGCCATCCCTTCATTGGAATATCCGAATGACTCCGTGCGATGGAATCCCATACACCATCGACCAGCAATATCCTTTCAGAGAAATTCAGATGATTGATTTTCTGTTTGATTTCTCGATCCCAATGTTGCTTCGCTCCCCAATCACTCCTACATCAAGATTGCTCTCCACCATAATCGTTTTTGTGTCGGTTCAATGAACCATCGAACCGGCCGTTTCGGATTAGGTTCGGTTGATAAAAAAAACGACCGAACCCCTCTATAAAAAAAGCGGGGAGCTTGCACGCTTCATTCAACGACAGTGGAAGCAATTGTACAGTTTTTTATCCCGCTACGGCGTATTGAAGGGCATGGAGATTTTCCACTCGTTTGGATGCTTCCAGAACTTCAATCCCTACGATATTCCCGCCTTTATCAAACAACAAGGTAATTTTGGGCAACAGCCGTTATAACAGCTTGAACGAATGTTTTGTATGATAGGATCCTAGAACCCAACCGCTTTAACTTGCAGCGATATGTCCGCGGCCCGGACAGAATGCGTGAGCTCACCGATAGAGATAAAATCAACACCGGTGGCGGCAATGCTTTGAATTCGTTTCAGATTTACGTTACCCGAAGCCTCGGTCAAAGCGCGACCGGCAATCAAAGCAACGGCTTTTTTCATGGCGCTATTCGTCATGTTGTCCAGCATGATGATGTCCACGCCACATTGCAAAGCTTCTTTCACTTCTTTTAAATTCTTTGTTTCAACTTCAATTTTCATCCGGCGGCTTTTGACCTGCTTTCTTTGCGCTTCAACCGCGGCTTTGATACCGCCTGCCGCTTCGATGTGGTTGTCCTTGATGAGAACTCCATCATAAAGGCCAAAGCGATGATTGGCACCGCCCCCCAGACGAACAGCCATTTTATCCAGAATCCGCAACCCCGGTACGGTTTTTCGCGTATCCAGAATGGTCGTTTTTTTACCGCGTACAGCTTCGACATATTTCGCTGTCTGTGTGGCAATGCCGCACATGCGCTGAAAGAAATTCAAAGCCACCCGTTCTGCCTGCAAAATGGCCGACAGGCTTCCTTCCACCTCTGCAATCACAGTTCCTTTCTGCACCCGACAGCCATCCACAATTCCTTTTCTGACATGAATGTGTTGATCCAGAATTCTAAAAGCAGCTTCAAAAACATCTATCCCCGCAACCACAAAATCATCTTTGGCAACAGCCACCGCCCTACCCTTCTTTTTTGGATTGACCGTAGTTTGTGTAGTAATGTCACCTGCTCCAATATCTTCAGCCAGTGCGGATTCAATAATTTTTCTAATTGGCGACGAAACCATTAGTCTTGAATTTCTTTCAGTTTCTTCAACGCGCTTTCCAAAGCGGCAAATTTTTCCTGGAAACTTTTACGTTTCCCTTCTTCTTTCTCAATAACTTCAGGAGCGGCCTTTTCTCGGAAATCACTATTGGCCAGTTTTCGTGAACTCTGCTCCAAATCTTTTGCGATCTTGGCCAGTTCCTTATCCAATCTTTTCTTCTCTGCGGCAATGTCCACGATACCGACCAAAGGCACAAATATTTTCGTCGTGCCGACGACGCCCGTCGCCACACCCTTGGGTTCCAGCAGATTGACATCGACGGTCAGATCATCAAGATTGGACAAATTCAGAATATAGCCGACACCGTTTTCAATAATTTTCCTGGTCGCTTCATCAGCCGCGCAAACCAATGCTTTCAGTTTCAGCGATGGCGGAATCCGCATCTCTCCACGAATGTTTCTGATGGAAGTGATGATTTGCATGATCATCTCCATCTCTTTTTCAGCGGCCCGGTCCTCACAGGCAATATCCGTCACAGGAAATTTGCTGACCATAATGGATTGCACATCTCCGCCATGCAGCGCCTGCCAGAGTTCCTCCGTGACAAACGGCATAAAAGGATGCAAAAGTTGAAGCATGGTGCGAAAGACTTGTTTCATGGTTCTCTGAGTCGCCTGCTTTCGTTCCGGGCTGATTTTGCCATAGAGTGCCGGCTTGCTGATTTCCAAATACCAATCACAGTATTCATGCCAGATAAAATTATAAATGGCGGCAGTCGCATCGTTAAACCGATATTCATCCAGGCTGCCCGTCACTTCGGCAATCGCTTGATTCAATTTGGCCTTGATCCATTTGTCCGGCAGTGCATCCGGCACATTCAGGGAGGCCTCACCGTTTGCATCCGCCAGACCAGCAAACGTCAATCTGGCGGCATTCCAAATTTTATTCACAAAAAACTTGTACCCTTCAATGCGCTCCGGCGACATGCGAACATCACGACCCTGGGCGGTATAGGCAGCCAGCGTAAAACGAAACGCATCCGTTCCGTACTGATCGATCATTACCAGCGGATCGATGCTGTTGCCTTTAGACTTACTCATCTTCTCGCCTTTTTCGTCTCGCACCAAAGCATGCAGATAAACATCCTTGAAAGGAACATCCTTCATGACATACATCCCCATCATCATCATGCGGGCCACCCAGAAAAACAAAATGTCAAAGCCCGTAATCAGCAGAGACGTCGGATAAAAGGTCTTGAGCGCCTCGGTCCGTTCCGGCCAGCCCAGCGTGGTGAAAGGCCAGAGAGCGGAACTGAACCAGGTATCCAGCACATCTTCATCCTGCTTTAAAGAAACGCCGTTACAGACGGGACAGGAAGTCGGATCCTCCAGCGAAACAATGACTTTGCCGCAATCGTCGCAATACCAAACAGGAATGCGGTGCCCCCACCACAGTTGTCTGGAGATGCACCAGTCGCGAATATTGTTCATCCAGTCAAAATATGTTGCCTCCCAGGATGCGGGCACAATTCGGGTTTTTTTCTTTATAACCGCAGCTATGGCCTGCTTGGCCAGCGGTTTGATTTTGACGAACCATTGTTTAGAAACCATCGGCTCAATATCGGTTTTGCACCGGTAGCACTGACCAACATTGTGTGCATAAGGCTCCGTCCCGATCAGATAACCGTCCCTTTCCAGATCGGCAATCACGTTTCGACGAGCTTCATATCGATCCTGACCCCGGTAAACACCACCCTGAGCATTGATTCTTCCTTGGCCGTCAATTACCGAGACAATCTCCAGATGATGTCGCTGCGCCATGGCAAAGTCATTGGGGTCCGAAGCGGGCGTGATTTTCACTGCGCCGGAACCAAAATCCATGGTCACATAGTCGTCGGCAATCACCGGAATCTGTTTATTGACAAGCGGTAAAATGACGAACTTGCCGATTTTGTCTCTGTATCGCGGATCGTCCGGATGAACCGCCACCGCCGTATCCCCCAGCATGGTTTCAGGCCGGGTGGTCGCAACAACAATATCTCCGCTGCCATCGGCATAAGGATAGCGGATGCTCCACAGAAAACTGGAATCAGATTTGAATTCTACTTCCAAATCGGATATTGCCGTGTGGCAACGGGGACACCAGTTGACAATATAGTCTCCCTGATAAATCATATCTTCATGATAAAGCCGGACAAAAACTTCCCGAACGGCTTTGGAAAGACCTTCATCCATAGTAAACCGCTGACGGTCCCAGTCACAGGAACATCCCAGGCGTTTCAGTTGATGAATGATCACACCGCCATATTTTTCTTTCCATTCCCAGACTCGCTCAATAAATTTTTCGCGTCCTAAATCATGCCTGGATAATCCTTCTTTCCGTAATTGCTGCTCCACCACATTTTGCGTGGCGATGCCCGCGTGATCCATGCCGGGCATCCACAACGTATTGTACCCCTGCATCCTTTTATAGCGGATCATGACGTCCTGCAGCGTATTATTCAGTGCATGCCCCATGTGCAGCATACCGGTCACATTGGGAGGCGGAATCACAATGGAAAAAGGTGGCGCTTCGCTTTTATCGGAAGCGTGAAAGTATTTATTTTTCAACCAGTAATTATACAGTCTTTTTTCAGCTTCGGCCGGTTCAAACGCCTTGCTCAACTCTCTAATCGACATGAAATATCCATCTCCTCTTGATCCATTAAATAAAAAGGGCTTGCGCCCTTTTCGACTTCAAATCCTCATCATGCTGTCCGACCAACATGAGACGGGACCGAATGCGCCCGCCTCATGGATCGTTCCCACAAAATGCGGTTAGTTGAACTTTAATTCTTCTTTCACTTTACGGATGATTAAAAGAGCATCCACCCC
>DAOLNX010000104.1:0-10500 GCA_035416785.1 Smithellaceae bacterium
CAAGGTTCTGGATTTGCCTTTTCGCGAAGATGTTGCCAAGCCCAATCGTGACAATGCTATCGATGTTTATCTGGGAGACACGCCAGAGGAGGTTATTGGTGATGCCGTATGGGCGGAAACATTTTCAAGACAACCAGATCCACTGACACCCGCAGAAAAAAAAGAATGGTTGGGAAAGGTGACGGGAGTTTCACTGGGCAGCGACGCTTTCTTTCCCTTTGGAGACAACATTGAACGTGCGCACCGAAGCGGCGTAACGGCCATTGTTGAGGCAGGCGGCTCCATTCGTGACCAGCAAGTGATTGATACCTGCAACAAATACGGGATTGTCATGGCCTTTTGCGGATTGCGTCTGTTTCATCATTAAAAGAGAACCTAATCAAGAAAAAGAAAAGGAGAAGGAAAATTTATGATCTATGAGCTGGACAAACCGGATAATGTAGTGGAATTACTTGAAAACACCGTTGCGAAATATCCCGGAAGACCCTTTCTGGGAGAGAAAAACGCCAGTGGCGATTACCAATGGATTCCTTATGCCGATTTCGGCGCACGCGTAGATAACTGCCGCGCCGGCCTAGCCCAGCTGGGAATAAAGAAAGATGACGCAGTCGGCATAATTTCCAATAACAGCACGGATTGGGCGGTTGGATTTTTCGCCACCTGCGGGCTGGCTGCCCGTTATGTGCCCATGTATGAGGCGGAACTGCTTCAAGTCTGGAAATACATCATCATTGATGCGGATATCAAAGTTCTCCTGGTTTCGAAAAAGAATATCTATAATAAAATCAAGGACATTGTTTCATCAGCACCGAAACTGGAAAAGGTAATTGTCATGGAGGGCGACGGCCCTGACACTTTGAAGGATCTGGAAAGAAAAGGGGCACAAAAGCCGGTGCCCAGCGTTCGGCCCGATCAGTCCGCCATTGGTGTTCTGATTTACACCTCGGGCACTACGGGCGATCCGAAGGGCGTGCTTTTATCCCAGGGAAATCTTTCCAGCAATTCACACGCCCGAATTAAAATGTTTCCTCGCTTTGACGAAGACGAGCGGACGCTGAACATTCTTCCCTGGGCCCATACCTATGGACTGGGCGAATTGCTTACCTTCATGCAAATTGGCGCTTCCGTCGGCCTGGCGGAATCCCCTGCGACCATTGTGGACGACATTGCAAGAGTAAAACCCACATTCCTTGTCGCCGTGCCCAGAGTGTTCAACCGGGTATATGATGGGCTCTGGACAAAAATGAACGATGAGGGGGGGCTGCCAAGAAAATTGTTTGTCATGGGAGTCGAGGCGGGCAAGATGAAACGCAAGCTTGCGGCTCAGGGCCAATCGAGTTTCATGACCAATTTGAAGTTTGCCATTGCCGACAAGATTGTTTTCAGTAAAGTGCGGGAAAAACTTGGAGGACGACTCAAGGGATCCATGACGGGCAGCGCTGCCATGAATCCGGAAATCTCCCACTTTTTTTGGGATATTGGTGTTCCTCTTTACGATGTGTATGGTCTTACCGAAACCACGCCTGCTGCGACCATGAACGGACTGGAGGCTTGGCGGATCGGTAGCGTGGGAAAGGCCATAGACAAGTGCAAAATTGTTATCGATAAGTCCGTGGTGGAACCAGGGGCAAAGGACGGCGAGATTGTTATTTACGGTCCAAACGTCATGCAGGGCTATCATAAAAAACCGGAAGCCACAGCGGCTGCCATGACCAAGGATGGCGGTTTCCGCACCGGAGACCGCGGGCGTCTTGATGAAGACGGATTTCTTTTCATCACGGGGCGTATTAAAGAACAGTTCAAACTGGAAAATGGCAAATACGTATTTCCCGCCGCCATCGAGGAGGACATCAAGCTCAATCATTACATCGAATACGCCATGATTTACGGAGACGGACGTGCCTACAACATCTGTGTGGTCATTCCGGATTTTGTTGCGCTGAAAAAATGGGCGGAAAAGAACAATCTTCCCACAGATCCGGCCCAACTGATCCAACGCAAGGAATGCACTGATTTTCTCGAAAAAGAAATTATCAGTACTATCAAGGACAACTACGGAGGATATGAGCTTCCTAAAAAATTCATCTTTGACACCGAGCCTTTCACTCTGGACAACGGCATGCTGACCCAAACCATGAAACTCAAGCGCAAGGCCGTGTATGACAAGTTTAAGGATAAGATTGAAAAACTTTATCAATAAACGATTTCGGCCTTTAGAAAGTTCATAATTTTTGCCGAAGTCATTTTATTGGATTTTTTTAAGACCGTAGGAATAAGGCGCTTCTGGATAGTTTCAGGGGCGCCTTTCTTTTTGTGCTTCAGTTCTCTTGGTTCTGACTTGGTATGATTATTGAATGAAAATATTCTTGCAAGAAGGGAGGAAACAATGACCATACCTTATGACATTGGCGGGTTGTCGAAAATTATCAGCCGGCAAAATATTTCGATTCCGCGACCGGCATCTTCGATGGATGGGTCGGAAAATAATTTCCATAATGTTTTAAAGTGCTTAATATCAGAGAAGGAAAAACAGGGGCCTGGTGGATCTTCGATGGCCGCATTAAATCAGCAAGAGTTACTGTTGTTTTCAAAGGCCATGCAAATTCAAATGAATGCCCGTTTGTATAACACGCTGTTTCAAAACTCGCTGGAATCCAATTATCTGGCCTCCAAAGTTTTGCAGGATTTCGGAAAGATACTCCCTCATGGCAGTGTTTCTGCGTCAAATATCAGTCTGGAGACGTCAAAAACAAGTCCTGCCGGTGAAAAAATCGGCAAGACGGATTTTGACCACCTGATTCTTCAGGCGTCAAAAGAGTATGATGTCGATGCAGATTTGATTCGTTCCGTTATTAAGGCGGAAAGCAATTTCAATCCACAAGCCACATCATCCGTGGGGGCGATGGGATTGATGCAGCTCATGCCTGCAACCGCCAGGGAGTTGGACGTTCGCAATGCCTATGATCCCGGAGAAAATATTGCGGGAGGAACAAGATATCTGAAAATGCTGTTGAATCGCTATGAAGGCAATGTTGATCTGGCGCTGGCCGCATACAACTGGGGAATGGGAAATCTGGAGAAAAACCCGAACCGGCTACCCGCTGAAACGTTGAATTATGTCGAGAAAGTAACTTCCTACTACAAAAGTTCAAAGACCTGATGCCTTTGGATAAAGTCCGGAGGCTGTTCGTTATTTTAATTATATTTATTAGCTATTTATGTTTAAATATTTCATCCATTGGTTGAACTCAGTTGCGGCTCTCTTCCCATAGGCAAGATGCTTTTCTTTCTTTTTCATTTTCTTCAGAGACAGAGGCTCCAAAATACCGAAATTAATGTTCATGGGTTGAAAATTCTTTGCCGATTCCGGAGAGGTGATGTAAGCGGACAATGCGCCCATAGCGGTAGTCGCCGGAGGCGGAGGAAAGGTTTTTTCTTCCAAAACGGACGCTACGTTCAATCCAGCCAGAAGACCCATGGCCGTTGATTCCATATATCCTTCCACACCGGTAATCTGTCCGGCAAAAAAAATCCGGGGATCGGTTTTTAATTGTAGGGAGTGATGCAATAAGGAAGGGGAGTGAAGGTAGGTGTTGCGGTGAATGCTTCCCATGCGGGCGAATTGAACGTTTTCGAGCCCGGGTATCATCCGGAATATTTTTTCCTGGGCGGGCCAGGTCAGCTTGGTTTGAAAACCGACCAGGTTGAAAAGGGCGCCGGATTTGTTTTCCCGACGAAGCTGAACAACCGCGTACGGCATAATGCCGGTGCGCGGGTCCCGAAGTCCCACCGGCTTCATCGGTCCGAAAGCCAGCGTGTTTTCACCGCGTGCCGCAAGGACTTCAATAGGCAGACATCCCTCAAAATAACGGAAATCTTCAAACGCTTTGGCGGCGACTTTTTCTCCTTTAAGCAGTTCCTCTCGGAATTGCTTGTATTGGTCCTCGGTAAAAGGACAGTTGAGATAATCCGCTTCTCCTTTGTCATAGCGTGAAGCCCAGAAAACCTTCGTCATATCAATGGAATCGGCATAAACAATCGGAGCAATCGCGTCATAGAAATACAGCGAATCGCCGCCAAGCTTTTCGTTGATGGCTTGAGCCAGCGGATCAGACGTCAGAGGACCTGTGGCAATGATGGTCAATGAATCCGTTTTTACGAGCTCAGTGATTTCCATCCGGCTTAAAGTGAAATTCTTCTGACGTAACAGGCAGGTTTGCACGCCTTGCGAAAACTGTTCGCGATCCACGGCCAGAGCGCTGCCGGCGGGAACGGCTGTTTGATCGGCCACGGATAGAATCAGGGAATTGAGTTTGCGCATCTCCTCTTTCAGCATTCCCGGTGCGCTGTCGGGATGGTTGGTTTTGAGAGAATTGCTGCAAACCAGCTCGGCCAGAGATTCCATTTTGTGCGCGGGAGAGTATTTTTTCGGTTTCATTTCAAAAAGATGAACTCGGTGACCGCGCTTGAGGATCTGCCAGGCTGCTTCGCATCCCGCCAGTCCTCCGCCGATAATGTGAATCTCGCCGGATTTCATTCGTCCGTTTTGATTTTCGGCATTTTTTTAATATTTTTGCAATCTGGATATCCGGTGCAGCCGAGGAATTGGCCGTAACGCCCGCGCTTGACGGCCATCGGTTTTCCGCAAAGATCGCAAACCTCGCTGGAGAGGACCGGCTCTGTCTTGGCTGCTTTTCCGTCTTTTCCCATTTTTTGAATATTCTTGCAATCCGGATATCCGGTGCAGCCGAGGAATTGGCCGTAACGCCCGCGCTTGATGGCCATCGGTTTTCCGCAAAGATTGCAAACTTCATCGGTAACGGGCGTCTCCTGTACGACGATGTCGCCGTTTTCGTTGCGTGATGCGTTCATTGTGGTTTTGCAATCCGGGTAGCCGGAGCAGGCCAGGAATTGGCCGTAACGTCCTTCCTTGACCAGCATGGGTTTTCCGCACTTGTTGCATTTGATGTCGGTGGTTTGATCTTCCAAGTGTTTAACCTTTCCATTTTCATCATGGGTGAAATTCTTGATGTTTTTGCATTCGGGATAATTGGAGCAGCAAAGAAAACGGCCATTCTTTCCCCATTTGATGATCATGGGAGAATTGCATTTTTCGCAAAGCAGGTCGGTTGGGTCATGAGGGATGCTGCGCGCTTTTTCTACAATATTTTCAGTGAATTTGATGATATCGTGCATAAAACCGGACCGTGAAATCTGACCTTTTTCCATTTGCAGCAGTTTATGCTCCCATTCACCGGTCAGCGTCGGGGATACCAGCCCTTCCACAGGAATAGCTTCCAGAAGCTGAATGATATTCATTGCTTTTGAGGTAGGAATTAAATCTTTCCGCTCACGCGTTACATAACGGGCTGCAATCAGCCTTTCAATGGTTTCCGCTCGAGTTGCGGGGGTTCCCAGACCCCGCTCTTTCATCGCTTCGGCCAATTCTTCATCATCCAGAAGTTTTCCTGCGGTTTCCATTGCTGCCAGCAGGGTGGCGTCGTTGTAACGGGGTGGGGGATTTGTGCGGCAGCCTTGCAGTTCAATACGAATGGTATGTATTTTTGCACCTGTATCATCAAGTCCGGGCAGGCGGCTGGCAATGCCGATTTCCGGTTCCAGGTCGTCTTCTCTACCGAAGGCTTCTCTCCAGCCGGCAACTGCCAGAAGCCGGGCCGTTGTTCGGAAAGCGTCATCGCCGACACGGGTTGTCCGCTCAACCACCTTCCATACGGCGGCATCCATGAAGGCGGCGAGAAATCTACGCACAACCAAGTCATAAACCTTTCTTTCGATTTCGCTGAGACCTGAAGCGGCTTCTCCTGTGGGAATGATGGCAAAATGGTCCGATATTTTTTTATTGTCAAAAATGCGGCGGGCCATGAACGCCCGGGAAGGATCTCCGATCTTTTGAGCGAGCGAGGCGTAATTTCCCCCCAAGGATGACATAATGCGTTTTACCTCGGTTCGATAATCTTCCGGCAGGCATTTGCTGTCGGTACGCGGATAGGTGAGCACCTTGTATTTTTCATAAAGAGACTGGGCGGCGGAAAGGGTTGACTTTGCCGATAATCCGAAACGTTTGTTTGATTCACGCTGCAAAGTGGTCAAATCAAACAGAGGCGGCGGAGCCTCTCGAGTTTCTTTATGTTTATCGGTCGCCACAGCCGGTTTTCCCGTGCAGCGCTCTTGAATACTTTCAGCAATTTCTTTTTGCCAGATTCTGTCGGCGCGGTCGTCGGGATCATCAGGATTTTTCTTGAAATCTTCCCGAATCCAGACTCCTTCATAGGTTTCTCCGGAAACGTCAAAAATGCCTTTGGCGTTCCAGTAGTCCCGTGGTTTAAATGCTTGGATTTCGCGTTCCCTCGTTACCAGGATGGCCAGTGTGGGAGTCTGGACGCGCCCCAAGTTGAGGGTTTCCTTGCTTTTTCTTCCGCCTAGGCGGACAGTGAAGGCACGTGTGGCGTTGATGCCCACCAACCAGTCCGATTCTGACCGGCAAATCGCGGCATCGGCTAGTCCAGCTTTTCTTTCTGTCGGAAATAAATTTGAAAATCCTTCCCGAATGGCGGCAGGGGTCATGGACTGCAACCATAAACGCTCGGCCGGTTTCTTAATGTTCAGATACTTCACAATATAGGTAAAGATGAGTTCACCTTCGCGTCCGGCGTCGCAGGCATTGACAATACCCTCGATTTCCTTGCGCTTTGCCTCACGTTTAATGATATTGAGCAGTTCGGAACCTCCTTCACCTCCTGAATCTTCCTCGTCTTTCTTTTTTCGCACAGTGTTTTTGTAGCCGGTTTTGGATGGCCTCAGAAGAAATGCTTCCGGAACAATGGGAAGGGTTTCCAGCCGCCAGAATCCGTATTTTTTCTTGTCCAGGTCTTCCGGCATACACAGTTCAACGAGGTGGCCTGAAGCGGAACAAACAATCATATCATCACGTTCAAAGACTTTGCCGCGGGCTGTAAAGCCTCCAAGAGCGCCGGCGATGTCGCGGGCCACGGATGGTTTTTCGGCAATTACAAGTTTTTTGGACATTTGGGAATCGATCCTCTCCTGAAAAACGCTTTATGTTATTAATCGAGAAAT
The DNA here is from genome assembly GCA_035416785.1 of Smithellaceae bacterium. Classification (GTDB taxonomy): domain Bacteria; phylum Desulfobacterota; class Syntrophia; order Syntrophales; family Smithellaceae; genus UBA8904. The sequence goes on from DAOLNX010000104.1 coordinate 7,099, forward strand.
CAATAGCTTGCATCATCAATGGTGAAGCTTTGTTTCTGTATTTCGGCGCACCGTATAGACGGTCAAAATGCATTTGTAAAGTCATTATTTTTTTAGGGAAAAAAAATTCCCTGGGTGCTGAATCACAATTCCCCGTAATTCCAAGGTGATAAGGTTACTCAAAACTTCTGCCGTCGGCAGGTCGGTCTGATCAATAATCTCGTCAGCATGCATTTTTTTCTTTGCAAGGATCTTTACAATGGTTTGGGCAATCTGACCAGGCGGCGCTGTGTTGCCTTTCAAGTCGTCTTGTGTTGAAGAAACGGAGGCGGTTTGTGTCTCATGGCATGGAGGAAAATCCGGCGGTCTTTCCAGTTGTGGCAGAATATCCTCCAGAATGTCGTCTACATTCTCAATTAACTTTGCACCCTGCTTAATCAGGCTGTTTGTGCCGCGTGATGCGGGAGAATCAATTGCTCCGGGAATCGCGAAAACATCCCGTCCCTGTTCCATTGCCAGCCTTGCCGTAATAAGCGAGCCGCTTTTTTCTCCAGCCTCGACGACGACTACGCCATGCGAAATTCCGCTGATAATACGGTTCCTTGCCGGAAAATGATAGGCAAGGGGTTGGGTGCCGGGCGGATATTCTGAGATCACCGCTCCGTTTTCAGAAATTTCTTGAAATAGTTTCTTGTTTTCCGGAGGATAAATGACATCCAGGCCGCTGCCCAAAACGGCGATCGTTCGTCCTTTTGCCGTCAGTGCGCCGCGATGCGCGCAGGAATCAATGCCCCGTGCCATGCCACTGACAATGGTGATTCCCCGAAGCGCCAGTTCCCGGCTCAACCTTTCCGTGGTATATTTTCCATAGGCGCTGGCATACCGGGAACCGACAAGGGCGATGGGGGTGTCATGAGGCGAAAGACATCCCCGCACATACAGAAAGGCGGGACGGTCGTAAATATGAAGAAGATTGCGAGGATAATCATGATCAAGGCACGTAACCATTTTTATGCCTGTTTCATTCATGGTTTCCAGTTGACGGAGAATAGGTTCCCAGCAATCGAAGGAGGCGATGGCCGCTGCTGTTTTTTTGCTGATTCCTTCAACCGCCGTCAGGGCATGAAGATTTGCCGACAAAACAGCTTCAGGTAAACCAAAACGAGCCAACAGCGGATGAAACAACGCATTGCCGATTCCATTGATGGATTTTAACGCCATCCAGTATTTTGCGTTATCGTTATTCATTCATTCAGAGTGGGCGGCCCACCGCTTTTCCATTCCGCTGCAACCGATCAGCGACGAGCATTCCGCCCTCCGTTTTCAAAGGATGTTTCAAAACGGCCGGAAGCTACATCTTCTTTCTTCCTGCTGTCAAGTAATTTAAAATTATTGCGTAAAATTTATCTTTGCGCTATGAAGCGCACCATCTTTCAAGAGGAAACGATGATAAAGAAAATTCTTTATTTGATTTTGATGATTCTGCCCGTGAGTTTCATTTTGCTCGTGAATGCCGAATCGCTTTTGGGGACGGATTATCCGACAAACATACCGCTCTCTCCTGGAAATGTGGGCAGATCAGTAAATACGCATGGCGAGAGTGCATTGCGTCCTGTCTTGACGGTAATTCCCAGAGAAATTGATCTGGGGACGCTCAAGCCGGAAGAGACGGTTCACGGTGAATTTCGATTGAAGAATCTCGCGCCCGGATATTTGTCCTGGTCTCTACTCTGCCCTGAAGGGTGGGAACCGGCTTCGACTAAAGAGCTTCATGGAGCGGCATCCGGAGAAGCGGAAAGTCTCCGTGTGCATTTGTTGGTTGCGGAAAGTATCGACAACATTGCGGGAGACAAGACGAAAAATATCGTTTATCGCCCAGTCATGAAACTGTCGGCCGGGGGAAAGGAACTTTCCTGCCGTAGACTTTTAAAACCTGGCCAGCATCGAACGGCTATCCGCATGTCTTCTGCGGGAGGCCAAAGGAATTTTTTTGTTAATTACAGAATATCCACTTTGCAAGGGCTTCCCGCTGTCCATTTGAGTCCGCAGCGTCTGGATTTCGGTGTGCAAATGTTGGGGAAAGTCATTTCGAAAAGAATAGAGCTGACCAATAAAGGCAGAGATATGCTGAAATGGTCCATCATTCCCGGAGCCATGTCCAAAAAAGAGACCTTGTCCGAATTATCCGGAGATTTACCCAGAGAAAAATATTTTTCTTTTCATTCAGAAGAAGTGCCGGAACCAGGAAAATATGTCATTCCCGAAAATCTTAAAGACAGCCTGGAGCTGATCGGAAAATGGACGGAAAAAAACGGATACCCAATGAGCAAAGGCCCGACAGCTTCTATAAAATTCCGTTTTCATGGAAATGGCATCAGTCTTTTTCTGCAATCTCATTTTAAGGAAGGGCATTGTTCTGTCTATCTGGACGAAGAATTGCTGAGTTTACCGGATGTTCTTTCCGGCGAGTGGGAAAAGAAGGAGCTGATGGTTGCTGATGGTCTGGCGGATGGTCCGCATGTGGTGACCATTGTGATGAGAGAAGGCAGTTTGGAACTGGAAGGCGCAAAAGTATTCGGAAAAGAAGTGATGCGTGGTCCCCGGGGCTGGATTGCCGTGTTTCCCAATTCCGGCACAACGATGACGGAAACGGAATACCTCAACGTCAAAGTAGATACCACCAATCTGGCACCTGGCTATTACGTGGATCAAATCATATTCAAAACAAATGCCGGAGAGGAAAAAGCGGAAGTATTTGTTGATGTTGTCCAGGATTCCGGACATCAAATTCTTGATGTTTACCTTTATTCCAGAGATTATGACTACCTTTTGACTACGCATCCCCAGGCGGAGTCTCAAAGATTAATTCAGAACGGCTATCTGAAAGAGGGGATAGCCTTCCGGCTTTTTTCACAAGATACTCCCGGTACGAAAAGTTTTTATCGCTGGTATCATCCAGGTAAAAGAGATCATTTTTATTCACATGATCGAAGCGGGGGAGGGAAAAGAATGGATGGATACGTTTTTGAAGGCTCGCTGGGCAATATCGCAACATCCAGGCTGACCAACACCCGTGAATTGTACCGGTGGTTCAATCCTTCCACGGGAAGGCATTATTATTCCACCAGTCTAATCAACACAAAGAAAGGCTATCGTTACGACGGCATTGCCGGGTACGTGAGGTAAAAAATGTCAAGGCAAAGGTAACTTTTTAACGGAATCTTTGATAATTGTACGAGCATCCATTTGAAAAAATTGTCTATTCGGTTGTTGACGATGCGGCAAATTAATCAGAAAAGAGGGACTATTTCAACTTGACAAAAAATGCGGGAGGGGATATTAGGCTTTCTCTTTTTGGTGCAGGTTCAGAATGCGCCTGTAGCTCAGCTGGATAGAGCAACGGACTTCTAATCCGTGGGCCGA
>DAOLNX010000105.1:0-10333 GCA_035416785.1 Smithellaceae bacterium
AATGCGCTTCAAAAAAATGCGGGTTCAGGGAAAGAACCTGATCGTAAGCCTTGAGCGCTTCCTCATATCTCCCCAGTTCCTTTAAAAGAATGCCTCGATTGAAATGCGCGTCAGTCAGCGAAGGGTCATCGGCAATCGCCAGATCGTAAGCCTTGAGCGCCCCGGCTTTGTCTCCCGCCGCCTGCAGGTGCAAAGCTTGATGGAAATAGCGTAAAGAGGAAGGTTTTTGCCCGGTCGGACTTGGGAAAGGTTCTTGTTGATTCTGGGATGTTTTTGAGTTGGAATGATCCGTCATGTTTCTCCTGCTTTTCTAGTATTCGGTTTTTTTATCCTATATACATGATGTTGGAAATTTGCTCACGTATATTTTCACCATCATGTCATCGCCAAAAAAAATTGTTTGCTCATTGTCCCGTTATACGGTAGTGGCCCATGAAAAAATGGGATTCATTCAATCAACTTGCGGGGAAGGAATATGACAACACCGATACAGCAAAAAATTCGCAATAAGAAAAGAACCGCAAAGCAGATTGCGGAAATGGTCAAATCAGGCGACTGGATCAATCATGGAACCGTCGGAGGGGATTCCACGGTTTGCACCGAGGCGGTGGCGCAAAGACTGGGTCCCGGCCCCGAAGATTTACAAAATATCGAGTTTTGGCTGGCCGGCAATTTTTATCCGCATCCGGAATTGCAGCAGATCGATCCATTGCAGCAATATCATTGTGTTCATGAGCATTTCTTCTTTCCGTGGAACCGCAAAGCCAGAGAAGAAAACGGCGTGACCAGTTGGACGCCTTGGGGCTGGGCGGGCGGCGTGTGGGCGCAGCACTATCGATTTGCCCACGGTGACAGAGAAAAGCGTGGCATGAACTGGTGGTTCAACGCAGCCACTGCGCCGGATCATCACGGCTATTTCAATATGTCTTACGGTACCAACAGCTGCAACATTTTCCGTCAGACAGCAAGAAAAATTGTTTTCGAGGTTCGGGCCGATTATCCCTGGGCGGAAGGCGGTCGCTTCAATACGATCCACATTGACGATATTGATTACTGGGTAGAGGTAGATTGCGAGAAGTACCGGTGGCCGCAAATGAATGAAAAAGCCATCGTTCCGAGGCCCGTAGAACAGGAGATTGCCAATCATATCATGACGATCATGCGCGATCGGGACATTGTTCAGCTGGGCATCGGAGCGCTGCCTTCGGCTTGCGTGGCCGCCATGGCGGACGCCGGATTTCAAGACCTAGGCATCCATACGGAAATGCTCAACTTCGGTCTCATTAAAATGATCGAATCCGGGCAAGTCACCAACGCTTACAAAAGTTTGGATCAGGGAAGAAGCGTCTGGACCTTTGCTTTTCCCGTGGATGTCAAGTGGTATTACGACACGGTGCACCACAACCAGGCGCTGGCGGTTTACGATATTGATTATACCAATAATCTCGACATTCTGCGCCGGATCGACAATATGGTTGCCATCAACAACACGGTTGCCGTTGATTTGTTGGGCCAGATGTCCTGCTCTTTTTACGACCGGCGGCCCATTTCCGGCACGGGCGGATTTTTCCAGTTCATCATTTTCAGCGCTCAATCCAGGGGAGGCCGGGGTGTGGCCGCCATGACCTCGCGCAGCAAGCACAACACGTCGCGCATTGTTCCCTTCCTTCCTGCCGGAACCGTGGTGGATGTGCCGGCGCAGTTTGCCAATTATGTCTGCACGGAATACGGCATTGTGAACCTGAGAGGTTTAAACGGCTACGAAAGGGCCAACGCGCTGATTTCCATCGCGCATCCCGACGACCGCGCCTGGCTGGAAGAGGAAGCAAAAAAGCATGGTCTTCTCCCGCCGAAATTCCCCGTCCATTTCCTGCCGGCGGAAGGAGGCAGCCGTCGCTATCCGTCTTATTCGGACAGGCGCAATTATAAAATGCCCATGGGAAGCGCCATCTGGGGTTCAGATTGGGATCCCATTCAGTCGGGAAAATAGGTTGCGCCGGGCCGGGATAGAGCCTGGTCAAAAATTTGTTGGACAACCCCAAGATAGTGATCCGGAGAATGCGTTTTATGGATCATTTTGCGGACCTTGTCCCTGTTTTCAAAAAATCCGGTCATGAAGGTCCATATTTCCTTCATTTTATTGACTTTATGTCCGGGACCACTCAAAACTGCCGAATATTCCGCAAATAAATGGTCATGGAACGCCTTGAGAACATGGACTTTTTCCTGAAAAGACCTTGGGGGAAACGCTTTGATTTCTTCGGCCAGAAACGGGTTTTCCATCAGGCCCCTGCCGATCATCCAGCGGTTAACGAAAAGAAAACGACGGGCCAGCGCCTCCAGGTTTTGCGGGGATACGATGTCTCCGTTATAGACAACTCGGTGTTTTGAAAGAGATAGACATTGTTCAAACCGGTCGAGATCAACTTTTCCCTCGTACATTTGTGCGCCGGTTCGGGGATGGATAATCAACTCTTCCAGTGGGTAACGGTTGAAAATGGGAATCAGCGCCAGCGCATCATCCGGATCCTTTAAACCGATCCGCAGTTTCACAGACAAGTTCGGTTTCAGTTGCGGCATTACCCGATCCAGAAAAGATTCAATCCTGTCCGGATAGCAAAGCATTCCCGCTCCGCGTCCCTTTTTGACCACCATGCGAAATGGACAGCCCAGATTCCAGTTAATCACAGCGCAGCCCATTTCAAAAAGCCGGTTGGCAATCAGAACAAAGTTTTCCGGCTGCGTTCCCATAATCTGCGGCACGGTGGGAAGGCCCTGGTTTCGATCAGGGGAAAGCTCGAAAAGACCGGGAAAGTCCGGCTTGAGTTTACCGGTTGCGGACACAAACGGCGCAATCGCATAATCAACTCCATGAAAATACTGGGGAAACAGATTGCGAAATATCCGGTCCGTTGTTCCCTGGAGCGGCGCCAGGCAGATCGTGGTCAAGGGAAGATCTCCCGTCTATTTCTTATTGGACTGCCTCCAGATTTTCTGTTTTCCCGCCGCCTGGATCAAGTCTTCACGAAAATCCGGATGGGCAATGCTGATCAGTTTTTCCGCCCTCATCCAAACCGGATCCAGCTTCAAGGTCACGCAACCATATTCCGTGGCGATGAATTGGGGCATCTGGCGCGGAATGGTTACAATGGTTCCCGGCTTAAAATAGGGTTGAATGCGGGAAATAACGGTCCCGTCCTTCAAGGTGTAAGTGGAGGGCAGACAGATAAAGCTTTTTCCGCCCTTGGAGCGGTAGGCGCCCAGCACAAAATCCTGCATGCCGCCGTTGCCGGAAATCTGCTCAAAACCATTGGATTCCGCATTAACCTGGCCGTAAAGGTCCACTTCAATGGCCTGATTGATGGAAACAAAGTTGTCGATGCTTTTGATGACCTCGTAATCATTCACATATCCCACGTGATAGGATGCCAAAGCCGCGTTGTTGTCTATCCAGTCGTAAAGTCTGCGGTTTCCCAGCGCAAAGGTATAGACGGTTTTAAAGCGGTCCACCGCTTTGAGCGAGTTGTTCATCCGTCCGGACATATACATTTCGTAATAGGCGTCCACCAGCATCTCCGTGTGGCCGCCGAGATTTTTCAGATCGCTTTCGGCAATCATGTGTCCCAGCACATTCGGCATGCCGCCGATGCCCAACTGGATGCAACAGCCGTCATGCAGATGCTTGAAGACATGACCGGCAATCTGCCGGTCGATGTCGGTGGCTTCAATGGCGGGAAGTTCAAAAAGCGGCTCATTCTCGCCTTCCACAACATAGTCAACCTGCGAAATATGAATGGATTCGCGAGCCCCGCCCAGTCCACGGGGAATGTTGGCATTGGTTTCCACAATCACTTTTTTGGCCATGCACCAGCTGAGCATGCAGGCGTTGGAAATGGCAAAATTGAAGTAGCCGTCCTTATCCATCGGCGAGGCACGCAGGATGTGAACATCCTGAAGACGCAATCCCGTTTTGGTCGGATCGTAATCGGGACCGGCATGATGAGAGCAGCCCCAGTCCGTTTCTCCGAAAACGATGGAGCAGTAGTTGACCGAGGTCGGGGACATCATCTTCATCAACCGGGTCAGAAGTGAAAAATGCCAGTCCACATAAGTAAAAGTTTTTCCTTCCGGGTCCTGATTGACCACTTCCGGCACGGGGGGAATGGTCACTGCTCCTCCCACCAGCACATTGGTCAACTCGTCTTTTCTTTTGGCCAGCGCCCGGTCACAGGCGATTGGTCTTGCGTTAAAAAAACCATAGGTTACCCAATCGTCCGATTTTACACATCGGACGGCTTCATCGGCGGTAACAAGTTTGTCTCGATACTGCTTAGCAATATCCTTTTTCGAAGCGTAAGTCATATCGTATGCCATGTGGTTTTCCTCCTGGTTTTCCATGGAATTTATCCGGTTTGTCATTCACTGACGCACGGCGGATGCCGGTTAAAAGAAATCCTTTGTTTTTTCGGAAGCGGAAAGGTGATCGTTGGAAAAAAAGCATTAAATAACCACTCGGTTTCTTCCGCCATCTTTTGCACGGTAGAGCGCTGCGTCTGCCGCTGTCACCAGCGCTTCAAGCGTTTGATTGGCCTGCATCTTCGCAATGCCGATGGAAATGGTCAAATGGGGAAGAGGATCGCCCGCGCGAAACGGCAAAGAAAGAAACTCGATGGCCCGCCGCAGACGCTCGGCAATGGCAAACGACTCATCCAGGTCGGTAAAAGGCAACCCCAGCGCAAACTCCTCGCCGCCATAACGAATCAGCATGTCTGTCGGGCGGATGTGATTGGCCATGACCCTGGCAACGCCGACCAGCGCGCGATCTCCGGCCACATGGCCGTAGGTGTCGTTGACTTTTTTAAAAAAATCAATGTCTGCAATCAAAAGGCAAAACGGTTTGCCGTCTTCGTCACATCGCTTCATTTGACGCGCGAAAGAGTCTTCAAACCATCGCCGGTTATGCAATCCCGTCAACGGGTCCGTTTGAGCCGTCTGTTCAAGTTCTTGTTTTGCGTAAAAATTTTCCAAAAGCAAATCGTTGTCCACGCGCATGCGCCTCGACAGAATGTAAAGGAGATTTTTTGCCACCCCATGCGAGGCATTGACCATCGACCAGAGAATGTCCTGTGGAATCTGCAAGATCAGAGAATCGCTGGTTGCAAGCGCACTGGCCGATGTGGCGCCGCCGTCAATTACGGACATTTCCCCCACACATTCTCCTTCGCCCACCGTGGCCACAACAAAATCGTTGGGTCGGGCGAGATTGATGCTGAAACTTCCCGATAATATGATAAATACCTTATCATTGCTCTGGTTTTGCGAAAGCAGCGCTTCTCCGTTGTCAACGGAAAGAATTCGGCAATCCTCCAGAAGGTAATCGATGACATCTAAATCTATGCTCCGGAACAGCAAGGATTTCTCCAGAACATGCTTGATGTCCAACAAGGAAAGCGGAGAGTTTTTTGCGTCAATGATTTTCATGACCTTCAACCTTTCGTGATCGACTATATGTCACATCTCTTCATTTCCTTCAATCGGAAAAATCTCGGTCCTTTCAGCGCGGTATACTGAAAAAAGCCCGACCTGTTTCGATAATTTTTGAATGAAGGAATTGATATTTTAAAAAAACTATGGAATAAAAAAACCAGAAATAATAGACTGGAAAAACGTTGAAAAAAGCATTTGGAAAGGAAATCAAGAGCCGTCCGGAAAAGGGGAGGCAAAGTTTGGAGCTTTTATGTCTATGAATTATTTAGCTTATTTAAATATATTGGCCGATAATTGCAAAAGAGTTTTCATGGAAATGACGCATACCGAGGTGGTTTCCGTTAAAATCAAGAAAGAAGAGCGGCCTAAAGAAATTTACGCGATCGCCTCCATTACGCCTTATGAAGATATGGATAAGAAGGTGAACGGAAATTTTATTTTGGGTTTCAATGAAAAGGCCATGGCTATTTTAGTCACCCAATCCATTGCTCACACCATGGGGATGCCCCCCGTGAACGACCTGGGAGACGATGCTTTCGATATCCTCAATGAATTCATGAATACGATCGTTGGAAACGCCATATCGGAGTGGGATGAATTTGGTTTTCGGGTCAAGTTCAGGCCTCCCACCTCTGTTGAATATTATGATGTGCCGGCGCATCTTTCCAATGAAGTTGAAAAATATGTCATCATTCTGCAGCTGGATATTAATTACATCGCTTTCCGTGTGACGTTCTCGGAAGTTTCCGTCAATAAATTAAAAGACAAGCGCATCATGGTGGTGGATGATTCCAGAATGGTCAGGGGCATTCTCGAAAGAGCCCTGAAGCAGCGTGAGGTTCAGGTGGAGCTGGCTGAAAATGGCCAGGATGCCATTGAAAAATTCAAGACTTTCAAGCCGGACCTGACAGTGATGGATATTAACATGCCCGTCATGGGCGGCCTGGATGCCATTATTCAAATCAGAAGTTTTGCTCCCACCGCGAAATTCGTAATTCTTTCTTCCAGTTCCAGAAAGGATGAAGTGGTGACGGCCCAGACGCTGGATGTTTCTTCCTACGTTACCAAGCCTTTTAAGGCGGAGGAACTTTTCGACGCCTTGATCAAGGCGCTTGCGTAGGGAATCCGCCGTTGGCGCTTCACAGGTTTTTCTGCCTGTTTTTTATTCCATTACCATCGGGTCAGATCCTTGCAGCGGGCGCGCCAGGCGGCGATGTCCGCCGGTTTCAATTCAGGATCATCCGACTGCATCAGCCGAAACATAACGGATTGAGGATCGTTTGTGTGTTCCAATCCCAGCGCGTGTCCAAATTCATGGGTGAGCGCTCGCGTCAGTTGCCGGTCATTGGCAAATTGATAGACCGTAATGGTCTGCTTTTTTCCCTCCCGAAGATAAAATGCCTGCTGGTACTGCCTGCCCAGTGCGCTTCCGGCCGTATGATAACCGACAACATGCAGATTCAAATGGCCGGCAATTTCGTTGATGACGACGGCCATGCTGTTCAGGGTTTGCGTCATCGTCTGCAATTGCTCGTCTCTTTGCTGCAATCGCTCCCGGAGAAGATTCAGCTCTTTTTGTTCGTTCAATACCTGTTGACGGGCTTCTTCAGAAATACCGCCCGGATGTCCGGCAGAAGCAACCGCTGCCTGAAAGGCAGCGGCTCTTGCCGAAAAGGATTTGACGTCATCGTTCAATGACGCTTGTTTTTGCAGGAATTCCGCCTTCAGGCTTTCATACTGCCAGGTCATCCGGTCATAGAATTCCTTGGTGTTTTCAATTTGAATGTTCAGTTTCTTGAGCTTGTCCGACGCTTCCTGGCGATAGTCATAAACCAGGTTGACTTCCACATCGCCTGCGGTATTTTCGCGAAGGATGGCGCGCCCTGCCGCCTGGTTCCAAGAAGAAGCAGCCTGGGCGACGGCATTCGAAAATTCCTGTCGGCTCAGTCCGAACCGGCTGTCCACCTGTCCAATCCGGTAAGTTACTGTCTTTTCGCACGGATGCTGTGTTTTAAAAAATATCGTGACCGCCGCCAGAATAACCGCCGTCAGGAAAAAAGGAGCAAATTTTTTCACAGCCTTTGCCTGCCGGAAAGGATCTTTCTCCTAGAGCTTCCCTCTTTCTTTTGGTCCATCCAGAGCATAATATCTTGAATTAATTAAAGATTAAGATGGTTCGGCCTTTGTCACCACCTGATTGATTTTCTTGATCAGGTCGTCCATTTTCACCGGTTTTGCGATAAAAAGACGCTTGCCGGTCATTCCGGCGCTTCCCCGCACTTCTCCGGGCTTGACAATCGCCGTCACAAAAATGATGGGAATGGATGCGGTTGCCGGATCCTCGGCCAGTTCTTCCGCCAACTCCGGTCCGGACATTCCCGGCATCATAATATCCAGCAGAATAATATCCGGCTTCATCGCTTTGGCCAACTGGAGGCCATCCTCGGCTTGTGTTGTCGTCTGCACCTGGAAAGTAGTCAGCAAAGAAAAGCCTTTTTTCAGCGCACGGCAAAAATGTTCTTCATCGTCAATGACCAGTACTTTCAATATCTTTGGATTCATGTTTTTCCCCCTTGTATGATTAACATTTTCTGTAGAAATTGCTTTTTATAGGGAGGCTGATATGAAAAGAAGCGCCTCCCGATTCATGGTTTTCGGCCCAGATTTTTCCGCCGTGATCCCGAATGATGTCGTGCGATATGTAAAGCCCAAGCCCCGTTCCCTTGCCTTGCTCTTTTGTGGTAAAGAAGGCGTCAAAAAGCTTTGCGGCAAGCTGACCGTCAAAACCCGGACCATTGTCGGAAACAACTATTTTGATGTGTTCGCGGTTTTCTCCCCAGCCCGTCGATATTCGTAAGACCTTGTTTTCCTGTCCCTCCATGGCATCCCGGGCGTTGGTGATCAGATTCAGGATCACCTGTTCCATCTTCCTGTAATCCATCAATATTTTGGGTAGTTCATGTTCATAAGAAACTTCTGTTTTAATATCATAGGCCCGCAACTGCAGTTTGTAAATGGTCAAAACGCGCTCGATGATTTCATTGATGTCCGTCCACTCCATTTTTTTGTCGGGACTGCAGGTCAACTGCTTGAGCTCTTCGGCAATGGTTGAGATGCGATCAATCTGCTGCATGCAGATGCCCAATTCTTCCTGAACTTCAGACGGCATGCCTTCCGTGGCCTGCAAGACCTGCAGCTCCATAGAAATGATATTCAGCGGATTGAGGATTTCATGAGCCACAACAATGGATAGCTGCCCCAAAGCCGACAGCTTTTCCGCCTGGACCAGTTTGTCACGGGCTTGCTGAAGTTCTTCCTCGGCTCGCTTGCGTTCACTGACATCGCGCAACATCCCTTTGAAACCAATGGGTTGGCCTTCGGCGTCCTTGCGAAGCGAGATGGAAGCTTCCACGTATCCCTTCAAGCCATCTTTTCTGATGACCGGCCAATCGAAGGCTTCCGTAGGTTTGCCGGTGTGATAGACTTTGTGAAATGTCTTGTAAACCATTTTGGCGGTTTCTTCATCGGAGATATTTGTGTAATTTGCGCCGGAGAGTTCATACCGGGAATACATGGTCAGACGGCACAGAGAATCATTAAAAAAAGTAAAATTTCCATTTAAGTCCACTTCAAAATACGCTTCACGGATGTTTTCCAGAACACTGCGGTATTTTTCTTCGGCGCGCCGTATTTCTTCCAGCATGGCTTCTTTCAGGGCCTCGGCCGCTTTCCGCTCGGAGATGTCCCGCATCACGCCGATAATTTGCAGCGTATGCTCATTTTCGTCCCGGATGAACGTAAATTTCGTCTCGGTCCACATCGTGGTCCCGTCTTTGCGTTTGATTTCCAGTTGCAAGGTTCGGGAAATCTCTTTTGGGGCATTTTCATTTCTTTGGTCTCTGGCTTCATTCAGTGCGTGGCTGACCATTTCCAGAGAGGAAGGCGCCAGAGACTCGAAAGGCGATTGCCGCATGACTTCCTCCGGCGTATATCCGCGGACAAATTCCACCGATGGGCTGATGTAAGTATAATTCAGATTTCTATCCAACACAAAGATGACATCCTGCATATTGTCGGTCATCTGCTGGATGGTGAAACGGCTTTTGCTGAGATTGGCCCGAAGACTGGAGATGTGCCCGCCGATCACGGAAAAAAGCGCCAGAATCCCGGCGAGAACGGCCCATTGAAGATATTCCATATGAAAATTAACACCCTGGGGCCGGTAAAGATGAAGGTGGGCGATGACGCCTCCATAGGTCAGCAGGGTGAAAAAGCTGACGTATAAAAATCTCCGGGTGTTGAGGCGGAAGATACCGAAAAGAAGGATAATGACGTAAATCAAAAGCCAGACGCCGCGGGACTCGTTGGCATACAACATGACATACATCACCATAATAATGGAGGCGCACATCTGGATGACGGTCAGGCTGGGATCGGCCATTTTCTTGTTGAGACCCGAGCGAAGAAATATGTACATGCTGACGTTGATCAGACTGGCAAAGATTGCCCATCCGACAATGGCTTCCCGTTGCACCATGCCGGCTGAATAGGCAATATAGCAAAGAAATGCGCATATGACATAGGCGGCAAACGCCATAAAGAATCGTCGGAGGCGCAGAGCCTGTTTCGGATCATCTCCGGGAATAATGGAAAAATTAAAAAATAATTTCTTTAGCATGGGTGGAGTATATTGAGAAAGACTTTATCTGTCAATGAGATATAACGTATGGTCAGGAAATGATCCTCTCCGGAAAAGAAAAAGAACGATGCCCGGAAAGACATTTTATGCAATTTTGAACCACTTCGCCTAAAACCGGCAAACTATCTGCTCGGGATACGGCGGCGG
>DAOLNX010000106.1:0-10140 GCA_035416785.1 Smithellaceae bacterium
TTATTTGCTTCTATAGAACTGATCTCTAGTCCGTTCGGAGGGCGACAAAGAAACTTGATCGGCCCCGTTTGATCAGTAAAGTGACGCCTTTCTTTTGAGCGGCCTTCATCATTTCTTTTGTATAATCCCTTAAAGAGCTGATTTTCACACGGTTGACCTGCACGATAATGTCTTGCGGCTGGATACCGACTTCGTCTGCCGGACTTCCGCTCTGAACTTCCGAAACCATGACACCCTCACGCGCTATGCCCATTTGTCGGGCCATTTCAGGAGTGATATCCGAAGCGGTAATTCCGAAAAAACCCTTTCCGGAGGATTCGGACACAGCCAAATTGTCTTTACGTTCCGCTACGATCACCTGGAAAGTCATTTCTTTTCCATCCCGAATGGCTTTCAGCTTCATTTTCTGACCAACTTGCCGCCCGGCGATGGTCAGTAACAAGTCGTGGGTGTCCTTGATGGGTTTCCCATCAACCTCAATAATGATGTCACCAATTTTTATTCCAGCTTTGTCTGCAGGATCATCTTTAAATACATCCGAAACCAGAGCACCGGTCTTGTTTTTATGATTCAAATTACTGGCGATATCGTCGGAAATATCCTGAACAGAAATGCCCAACCAGCCGCGTGTTACTTTTCCCTTATTCTTCAGATCATTTAAAATGGATTTGGCCATATTGATGGGAATGGCAAAGCCGATGCCCTGACCCTGGGCCACAATCGCCGTGTTGATGCCCACCACTTTGCCCTCCATGTTATACAGAGGGCCGCCGCTGTTTCCAGGATTGATGGAAGCGTCTGTTTGAATGAAGTTGTCGTATGGTCCTGCTCCGATAACCCGGCCTTTCGCACTGACGATACCTGCCGTAACGGTGGCATCCAGTCCAAAGGGGTTCCCGATGGCGATCACCCATTCACCGACGCGAACTTTATCGGAATCGGCGATTTCCGCGACCGGCAGACTGTGGTTCGGTTTGATTTTGATTAAAGCGATGTCTGTGTTGGCGTCCGTTCCGATAACCTTGGCTTCATACTCTTTGCCATCGGAAACTTTGACCAGAATCTTGTCGGCTTTTTCCACAACATGATTGTTGGTAAATATGTAACCGTCATTGCTGATGATGAAACCGGATCCCAGACTTCTTTGCTTGAACTCCCTGCGAGGCATGTCGCCAAAAAAACGGTCAAAAAAATCATCACCAAAAGGGGAGCCTCCAAAGGGCGATCCCCCGAAGGGAGCTCCGAAACCTCCCCGGCTTTTCATCGTCTTGGACGTACTGATATTGACTACCGCCGGTTTGACCCGTTCCACCAGATCGGAAAAGGATGAGGGGGTCACTCCTGCGGTTTGGCCAGGAGAGGGAACGGCCTGCGCTTCGGGAATTTCCGGCGCTCCGGATGTGGTAAAGGATGACCTCAAGACTCCGACCAGGGATACAATGAAGAATGCGACCAGAAAGGCCATTAAGAACATAAAAAAAGTTTTTCGATTTGACGTTTTCATTTGTTTCCTCCGAAAGGCAAACAGGAAGCTTTATCCTCCTTTTGCTTTTGTTAATCGCTTAACCAAAGTCAATATAACGACGGCGTGATATTTGTCAATGAAAACGTTTTATTGGCTGACTGCCTCTCCCGTAGGCAAAATTCCTTAAAATTGGACAAAAAGATGGATAAAGGAATTCTGGCATATAAATTGATCAGAAAATAAGCTGGAGGCCTGAAAATGAAGGAAACCGCTTGGAAATGAACGGCCGAAAGCGGGAGAGCATTTTCCAATGCCTTGATATTAGTAATGATATAAAAAAATGCGTCATTGGGGTAACCGGAGCAAAATTGCAATAAACCGGTGTTACGGGAACAAATTTGTTACAAATAGACAAAAGGACAGAAATGGCTATGACACCTTACGCTCGCGTCAGTTCCGGCATACAGGGCTTGGATGAAATTCTCAATTATCTACAGATGGGCGACAATGTCGTGTTGCAGGTTGACGAGATTGAAGACTATAAAAAATTTGTTGTTCCTTACGTGAAAACCGCCAGAGAACGTGGTCAACGCCTGATTTACATGCGCTTTGCCAATCATCCGGCGCTTCTGGACCCGGACCCGGATCTTAAAGTCTATCCGCTCAATGCCAACAAAGGCTTTGAATCCTTTTCCACCCAGGTTCACACCATTGTGCGGGACGAAGGCCGTGACGCCTTTTACGTTTTTGACTGTTTGTCGGATTTGCTTCTGGCCTGGGCGACGGATTTAATGATCGGCAATTTTTTTGTCATTACATGTCCCTACCTTTTTGAACTCAACACGGTGGCGTATTTTGCCATTTTACGCAGCCGTCACTCTTTTAAAACCGTGGCGCGGATTCGCGAAACTACGCAGGTGCTTCTGGATGTTTATAACCATAATGGAAAAATCTGCGTTCATCCGTTGAAAGCCTGGAAACGCTACACGCCGACCATGTTTTTGCCGCATATTATGGAAGGGGAGAAGTTCGTTCCCATTCTGAACAGCGCGGATGCGGCCAGTGTCTTATCCTATCTGACGGACAAAAATGCAACCAGCGGTGTTCGCAACCTCGATTACTGGGACCGTATTTTTCTCAAGGCCTCAAACATCCTGGAGGATCCTGAAGCCGTGCAGGAAAAGCAGCGTATGGTGGAGACTCTTTCCCGTGTAATGATTGGTCGTGAAGAAAGAATATTGTCTTTGGTAAAGGAATATTTCCATCTTGAAGATCTTCTGGAAATCAAAAAGCGCATGATCGGCACCGGCTTTATCGGCGGAAAATCCGTGGGCATGCTTTTGGCCCGAAACATCTTGTGCAAGGATGCTTCTTTTGACTGGAGCGCTGAACTTGAAATTCACGATTCCTTTTACATCGGTTCGGATATTTTTTATTCCTACATGGTGCAAAATGGCTGGTGGAAATTGCTGATGGCGCAAAAAACACCGGAAGGCTATTTTGAGGTGGCCCGTGAGCTAAAGATTAAGATGCTGCAAGGTGTTTTCCCTGACGAGATCAAGGAACAATTTCAACTTTTACTGGAATATTTCGGGCAGTCGCCGATTATCGTCCGTTCCAGTTCTCTGCTGGAAGATGCCTTCGGAAATGCTTTTGCCGGAAAATATGAAAGTTTTTTCTGTCCCAATCAGGGGACGCCGGAAGAGCGGTACCGGTATTTTGAAGACGTTGTTCGGAAAATTTTCGCCTCGACTATGAACGAGGATGCACTGACGTATCGGTTGCAGCGCGGCATGGCGAATCAGGACGAACAAATGGCGCTTCTGGTGCAGAGGGTGTCCGGCTCTCATCGCGATATTTATTTTTTTCCCGATTTAGCTGGCGTTGGCCTGTCTTACAACACCTTTGTCTGGCAAAAAGGCATGGACCCGAAAGCCGGCATGCTGCGGATTGTCTTTGGTTTGGGCACACGGGCGGTCAATCGGGTGGAGAATGATTATCCGCGCATCGTCGCGCTGGATGCTCCGCTTGTAAAACCCTATACCAGACAGGCTGATATCAGACGATTTTCGCAAAATGAAGTCGATGTTTTAAATCTGAAAGACAATTCCTTTCAGTCGCTTCCTGCTACCCAACTCCTTACGGAAAATATCGAGAAACATGTCGGCATGATCGCCTCGCGTGATCGTGCGGCTATCGAATATCTGCAATCCTTGGGCAGGCAAGGTGTGGAGGCCTGGATTCTGACGTTTGATGAATTGTTGGGCGGCACGTCTTTTGCGCGAATCATGTCCAATATGCTGAAAAAGCTGGAGCAGGTGTATCGTTACCCGGTAGATATTGAATTTACGGTGAATTTCAACGACTCGGGTTTGCCTCGCATCAATCTACTGCAATGCCGTCCCTTCCAGACCAAGGGGCATTACAGCCGGGTGGATGTTCCGGACACCATCAGCAAATCCCGCATTCTGCTGAAACAGGACGCCAATTTCATGGGAGGAAGTGTTTACCAGATCATTTCCCGCATCATATACATTGATCCGAAAGGCTATGCGGGTCTTTCCCTTTCGGAAAAACACGAGATCGCCCGCCTGACGGGAAGACTCAACAAAAAGATTCCATCGAGGGATCTCATGCCGACTCTGCTTCTGGGTCCAGGCCGATGGGGGACAACCACACCCGCCATGGGGATTCCAGTCACCTTCTCCGAAATCAACAACATCATGGCCATTGGCGAAATAGCCTACCAGGACGGATCCCTGACGCCCGATTTGTCTTTCGGAACGCATTTTTTCCAGGACATGGTGGAAATGGATATATTTTACATCGCTATTTATCCGGAGCAGGAAGAAGTTTCCTTCAACGCAGCCTGGATAAAAAAACAGCCGAATCTTTTGGCAAATCTCATGCCTGAAGATGTGCGGTTTGCTCAGGTGGTTCGCGTTTGCGATGTTCGGGAATGGAATTTGCGTTTACTTTCAGACATTGTGACGCAGAAAATGATTTGCTTTTTTGGAGAGGAACCCTCCACGGTGAAAAGACGTAAGACATTGTAAATAAGGGACAATACTTTTTGTCAAGGACGATGGGCAGGTTGTTGCCGCCCGGTGGAGCCGGAAACCTTAAAACGAAAGGAAAACAGGTTGTATTCTAAATTATTCAGTATTGTAAAGAAGTTGTGGATTTTGGCGATCTCTTGCCGGGTGGTGATCGGCTGTCGCCCTTCGTCGGTTGAAGGACCCGCCATCATTTTTTTCCCCTTTCTTCCTGCAACGCTCCACTGCGGTTTTGCCGGTATCATGACATGCCGTTTTCCGGCACCGTCAAAGAAGATTAATATTGATACTGCCGTGGACAGCTTATGGAAGAAAGTCAGAAACGCCAGCCTGCGTAATATGACAAGCGAAGGCAATATTCATGAACAATATTTAGGTGGAGAGAAAATTCTTTTTTCCATTCATCAAGCTGCGTTGGAACTCAAAAGCGAGGATGCCCAGGAATTGCTTTTTTTCCGGTCCCGGGAAAGAACAGCTCTGGACATCATTGCCAAAGACATGAAAAATTTTCTGGAGATTGAGGATAAGTTTCTTGAAGAACGCGCGTCCTTGCTGGGTTCCACCGATCTGGAAGCCGTCAACCGTCGCATTTTGTTACTCAAAGACACTTCCTGGATGTTGGACAGAGATATTCTGGCTAATCTTCATAAAATTTTTGCTCTGACCGGAGCGAAACACATCGACGCGGTCTCTCCGGCCGCATTCCGCAAGTACCGGAAGCTGAACCTTCTTTTAAACGCGCTGGATCGACTCGAAGTGCGCGGCCGTGATTCGGCGGGTATTCAGCTTACGTTCGGCATGAATATGGAGGATATGGCGGATGTTTTGCTTCTTCTTGGGCAAAACGGCCTGGAAGAGCAATACACCCAAAGATCACAAAAAGGCGACTTGCTCAACGCTTCTCTTTCCGTTTCATCCTTTCCGGGTGGTCCAAAAGGCTCTCTGTGCGTGACTTTTACCTACAAGACTTTTTCCATTGTCGGCGAACTGGGCTATAATGTCTCTAAATTAAGAAGTGAAATATGCAAAGACCGAATTTTACAATGCTTTGCTAATGCCGGCGCAAGTTTTTCGACAGCGCTCACACACACCCGTTGGGCTTCCGTCGGTGCCATTACAGAAGAAAACAGCCATCCGGTGAACAACTATTCCATCGGTCATTCCTCGCCTGTTTGTGCGGCGTATCCTGGTTTTGAGGCCGAAATACACGCCGTGCTGAACGGTGACATTGATAACTACGCGGAGCTTCGGCATGCCCTTGAAATAACAGATGAAAAAATTGCCGAGCGCATTACGACCGACACCAAAATCATTCCGCTGCAAATACAGAAGTATTTGCGCAAAGGAAAGAACATGGAAGAGGCGTTTCTCCTAGCCGGAAAAGATTTTGAGGGCTCCCACGCCATTGCTGTCCAAAGCAATCTGGAGCCGGGAAAACTGTTTCTGGCGCTCAAAGGCAGCGGTCAGTCCATTTACGTGGGGATCAGTGCCGATCAATACATGGTTGCATCCGAACTTTACGGCATTGTGGAAGTGATGCCCGGTTTTCTTAAGATGAACGGAGAAGAGGGTGGCCAAATATTCATCTTGGATGCCAATCAAAGCGGGGGCCTCTCCGGCATCCGCGCCCGCTCCTACGATGGAAATGTAATAGAATTGAAGGACACGCACATTCAGACCGCGGAAATATCCACGCGCGACATCGACCGCGGCCCTTACTCTCATTATTTTCTGAAAGAAATTTCAGAGTCCTCTTTGTCAGTCAAGCGGACATTGCGAGGCAAATACCGCATTTCCGAAGAAGGAGAGGTTTTCTTCAATCTGGGTCCGGACATCGTTCCGATGGATGTGCGGGCCGGGCTGAAAGGAAAAACCGTCCGGAAAATCGCTGTCATCGGTCATGGAACGGCCGCGGTTGCCGGCCAGGCAGTTGCCGATGCCCTATCCTATCATCTTGAAAATACTCATCTTCAAATTGCGGCCCGTGTCGCGTCGGAATTAAGCGGATTCGGTCTGAAGGAAGATATGTCGGACACGCTGGTGATTCCGATTACCCAGTCCGGAACAACAACTGACACAAACCGTGCCGTGGCCATGGCAAGGGAGCGCGGTGCGAGGATTATCTCCATTGTGAACCGTCGCCAGTCGGACATCACGGCTAAATCGCACGGGGTGTTCTACACCAGCGACGGGCGAGATATTGAAATGTCTGTGGCTTCCACCAAGGCCTTCTACTCCCAGATTATTGCCGGCAACCTCCTGGCGCTTTTTTTCTCAAAGCTCATGGGTGTTCAGGAAGATTCTGTAATCGCCGTGCAACTGAAGCATCTTGAATCCGCTCCTCAGTGGATGGAACAGATTTTTGCCGGACGTGACGCGATTGCGGCCTCTGTGAAAAAAGCTGCGGGAAAGAAATTTTGGGCGATTGTCGGCAGTGGTCCTAACAAAGCGGCGGCGGATGAAATCCGCATCAAGCTCAGCGAGCTTTGCTATAAAACTCTTTCCACGGACATCATTGAAAACAAAAAGCATATTGATTTATCAGCCGAACCCCTTATTCTTGCATGTGTTTCTGGAAATCCTCCGGCAGTTGTGGAAGACATTTTAAAAGATGTTGCCATTTTCAAGGCGCACAAAGCGGCGGTGATTGTCTTTGCCGACCGGGGCGATACCCGCTTTGATGCCGTGGCGGATGCTGTCATTTCCGTTCCTCTTGCCCCATCACCCCTTCCGGTTATTCTCCATGCGGTTGCCGGCCACCTGTGGGGCTATTTTGCCGCTCTGGCCATAGACGAAGAGGCCCAAATCTTTCGTGTTTTCCGCGGAAGGCTTCTAACGGAACTTTTGCAAAGAACGCAAAAGAAATTATCAATTTTCGACATGCTGGCCGATGATTCCCTGCACCGGATGGTTTCTGATTTTAATCTTCAGTTTCATCAGTATCTGCAAAGTGGTGCGTTTTGCTCGCTGGGTGGCAAAACGCTTGCCGATTTGCTGCTTTTACTCAAATATGCGGCAGGCAAGCTTCCCCTGCAGGAAATACGAAGGGACTTTGAAAATGATAAAGACTTTTTTTCTCCCTACGATCTTCTGGACAGGACGCTGGGCGCGGCCATTGATGAACTGGCCCGTCCGATTGACGCTATCCGTCATCAGGCCAAAACCGTTACGGTGGGAACCAGCCGAAAAGAACAGGAGCTGGGGGGCATCCTCTTTGACTTGCTCAAAGCGCTCCATTTTTCTTTAAAAAATTTGACCTACCGGGAGATTATGACGCTGAAGCGGATTCAGCCAGCCTGTCGGGAAATTCGGGGCTATACGGTGTATTCTGTTAAAAATTTGAATGAAAAAGGAAATCCGACAGACGAATCCAGTATAGAAGTATTAGAGAAAGGAGGCGTGGCTTCCTGCATGAAATCCCGCGCCGACTTGCCCACGGCATTGATGGGCGTGAAGCGAACCATCGTCAGTACCGGCCATGTTTATGTGGGACGGGGCAAAACGGATTCGGTTCCGATCATTATTATTCCCCTGCGGGAGACGGAAACGGGAATCCATTCTCTGCTGCTCATCCACATGAAGTTTAATGAACATTTACCTCTGGCGGAAAAGATTGCGGTTTTGGGGTATCGCTATTCCGACATCCGCAATCTGCTTGACGAATACAATCTTCCCTGGAGTGACCAATACATGGAGGATCTGTCTCTGGAAGACCTTTTCAGCGAGTCGGTGGAAGCCATTGCCCAGCAGATCAAATTCCGATTTTTCAATGGAAAATAACAATTCCCCTGATTACTTTTCCATTGTCTTATGGAATTGCACCTGTGGCCATTCTTCCATGACATGGGAAAGACGCCAGTCGGAAAGAGCCAGGTAAACAAGATTGTCTTCTGTATCACGGGCTAGATTCATGTGATGCTTCTTTGAAAACTCATCCAGTTTTTGGGCATTGTCACAAGTGATCCATCGGGCAGCCGCGTAATCGGCCTGCTCATAATCGGCATAAACGCTGTATTCATTTTTCAGGCGCGACATCGTTACATCAAACTGCAGTACGCCCACAGCACCCAGAATATTATCCGAACCCCACAGAGGCTTGAAGACCTGAATGGCGCCTTCTTCCGAAAGCTGTGTCAGCCCCTTTTGCAGATGCTTGATACGCAACGGGTCTTTGAGCCGTACGCGGCAGAAATGCTCCGGTGCAAAGTGAGGAATCCCTGTAAATTTGAGTGGTTCCTTTTGGGTCATCGTATCGCCGACCTTGATTGTACCGTGGTTATGAATTCCAATAATATCACCGGGATAGGCTTCTTCGACATTGGTCCGATCCTGCGCCATGAAAATCGTGGCGTTGGAAAGCGAAACTTCCTTTCCGATGCGATGATGCATTACGTGCATACCTCGCATAAATTTTCCGGAACAGATGCGGAAAAACGCAATGCGGTCGCGGTGCGCCGGATCCATATTTGCCTGAATTTTAAAGACAAATCCGGAAAAAGCGTCTTCCTCCGGGCTGACCTGCCGCGTAGTGGTCGGACGCGGTGCCGGCGGAGGGGCGATGTCCACAAAAGCGTCCAGAAGCTCCCGGACGCCAAAGTTATTAATGGCGCTGCCGAAAAAAACCGGTGTTTGCCCTGCTTTTAAAAATTCTTTAAGATCGAAAGGATTGGCTGCGCCTTCCAGAAGGGCGATTTCCTCGCGCAGTTCCTCGGCCTGCGTATCAAGCAGTTCGTCCAAAAGCGGATCGGATAAATCACCGATGACGACACCCTCCTCCGTCCGACGGTCCTTACCCGGTGTAAACAGATGCAGTTTTTTATCGTAGAGATTATACACTCCCCTGAATCGTTTGCCCATTCCGATCGGCCAGGAAAGCGCAGAACACTCGATTTGTAATTTATCCTCGATGTCCGCCAGGATATCCAATGGTGCCAGACATTCCCGGTCAAGCTTATTGATGAAAGTGATAATGGGTGTGTTGCGCAGCCTGCAAACTTCCATAAGCTTTTGTGTCTGCGTTTCCACGCCCTTGGCTCCATCAATCACCATCAGGGCGCTATCCACTGCTGTGAGTACTCGATACGTATCCTCCGAAAAATCTTGGTGTCCGGGTGTGTCCAGCAGATTGATCTCGCAATCTGCATATTCAAACTTCATTACCGAAGAGGTTACGGAAATGCCACGTTCCTTTTCAATGGACATCCAGTCGCTCAAGGCGTGTTTTGATGCCTTACGAGCTTTTACCGCACCTGCCATCTGAATGGCGCCTCCGAAAAGCAGCAGCTTTTCGGTCAGCGTTGTTTTTCCCGCGTCCGGATGGCTGATGATGCCGAATGTCCGTCGCCTCTCAATTTCCTTTTGTAGTTGTTTACTCAAAATGACTCCGTTTGACCTTGAAACTTTGCGTTTTTCACCCTTTGACGCCTCGCCTCTTAACCAATAATCTTCTTCCTGTCAACGGCCAAGGCCAGGCCGGTGATCTGCCTTACGACGATCTGCAAAAAAATCTTGACAAATGGAACCGCTTGAATCAAAGTCCAACCTCGTGAGCGGGCGTAATTCAGTGGTAGAATGTCAGCTTCCCAAGCTGGACGTCGCCGGTTCGAGCCCGGTCGCCCG
>DAOLNX010000107.1:0-9923 GCA_035416785.1 Smithellaceae bacterium
GGTTCGTTGATGGCCACGGTACAGGCTTTATAAGCGGAAGAGCAGTAAGGAGGCAGGTATTTCTTTTTTTGTTCCTCCGTGCCCATCTCCAGAACCGTATAAATAAAAGCAGCGGGAAGACAGGCGGCCAAAGCCAGCGCCATATCGCCAGCGGCAAGTTCTTCCAGAACAATCGTGTTCAGAATCGGAGAATATTCCATGCCGTATCCGCCATAGGCTTCCGGAACGCTGGAAACCACCGTTCCCAATTCCCATACTTGATTTAATAATTCCAATGGAATGGCTCTTTGTTCGTCCATTTCATGAGCAGGATTCCCCACAACTCTGCCCTTCATCAGTCTTGCCAGAGTCTCCTTCATGCTGCTTTGTTCTTCAGACATCCTGAAACTGAATGCTCGTTCATCCATCATGATTTTCTCCTCACCTACATCAGCGTTTGCAGTCTCATTAAAAACCCCAAGTCTCCGGAAAATTTCAATCTTCCGTTCATAAAAAGCGTTTGCCCGGAAACTTCCCTGTTTTGCAGAGCAATCCAATCCTTCAGTTCCAGACAGATATCCACGCAGGGTTTTGATTCTCCGTTAAAAACCATGGCCATGGGGATGTCTTTACCATCTTGTGTCAGGGATAAATTCAGGGCGCCCTTGGTATCCATCAGGTTTTTCAGCTTTACAGGATCGGATATTTCCACCGGATCGATAAAGCGGTCAAACAATCCTTGATATTTTCCGTTTAAGGCATCCAGAAATACCTGATCAGACAGAGCCAGCGCAAGCAGAGGTTTCTCCGCATCACCCTTGATCACTTCCACACTCTTTCCGTCCTTGATCTTCAGGCAATAAGCGGAATCACTGACCTTGAACTGAAGATGGATCTCTTTGCCGACGAGCGATGAAACATTCGCGCCGGAGACAGCCTCGTTGAATTGTGCGGGAACACAGTTAACAAAAAAATCCTCTACGCTTGCGCCGCTTTGAACAGTAAACTTCGCCATCCTTCCCTTACCTCCAAGTGAATTTTGTTACATAATAGTTTGTTGATTGTTTTACCGATTGGTAAATACATGAAACAAACCATTCTGTCAAATCTTTTTCGGCATACCGAATATTTATTTTTTTATTGCGCATATAATTGATATTATATTGAGATAAAAACATATTATGCAAAAACAATTTCAAGGAGGGCGAAGATCCTCATAGAATTCAAATCCTGTTTCTTCGGAATAATGTTCTTTACCATTCGGTATAATTATGCTATGTCTGCATGTATGAGCAAGCTGGAAACAAAAAAAACATCCTCCCGCGCCGTATCGAAAAAGCAGCCTGCACGAAAACCGGCTAAGAGTCGCCATACGGAAAATGAGGGAAGCGCGCGCGACAAAATCCTGCAAGCGGCACGGAATGTGTTTACCGTTTATTCCTTCAAGGAGGCAGGCACCCGCATGATCGCTCAAAAGGCAGGCGTGGAACATCCCCTGATCCATTATTATTTCGGATCCAAGGAAAACCTTTTTTACCAAATGGCCGAGATGATTTATAACGAGACCCTTCCCGTGCAGAAATCCTGGTATGACGGCCTGGAAGGAATGCCGCTTCAGCAAGGATTTTCCCTTTACATTGACCGGATGCTGGAATACTACATGGCCAAACCCGATGCTTTGCGCATAGCGGCCCTGAATATGGTGAACATCGGAAATATTGAAGAAATACCGGGCTACCGCTTTATCATTTTGAGTATGGCTGCCATGCGGCGCGTCATGGAAGAGAAACTGAACTTGCGCGGGTCTGTCCGGGAAATTGAGATGTTTATCTACTGTTTTTACAGTCTGATGATCTCGCTTATCGGCGCCAGATCATGTCAGGCACAGATTTTGAGTATGAATCCCCTGGAGGAAGCCTACCGTCTTTGGGTAAAAGACGCGGCGATGACGCTATTTTTCCCCTGGTTCAAAAAGATTCTGCTGCAACAGTAATGACGATGGTCTGGTATCTGAAAAGAACTTCTCAAATCGAATTTTTCTTCAGTCCTCAAAGCAGCATCAAGACCGAAAGCTCTGCGTCACCATCATTTTGGTTCGCTCGATCACTTTTTCATAATACAAGGCATTGCGTTGGACGTAATAATAAATGTCGGTATGGGAAAATTTTTCGCCACCTTCCTTAATAAATTCATTGAATGAAACCGCCGAACGGAAACGTCGAACAAAAAGCTCTCCCCAATGATTTTTGTAAACCACGCCGAAGTCATCCGCATCGTTATTTTGACTGCGCCCTTCAAAATTCACCACCAAAAGCATTTTGGTAAATTTTTCCGGTTCTGTAAAATAGTTAAAATCAATATCTGAAACATCATGAACACCGAAAATGTCCCGAATCCTGCCGGCCAGGCTGTTGATTTCCTGTAAAGTGATGGAGGTCGGATTGGGCGTCATTTTCAAAAGTCCGGTCTGATACAGGCCGTTCCAAACCAGGCTGGCGATACAATAAACAATATCCGGATGCGCAATCATAGAAGGTGATTCCGGCATGGATACGGTCCATTCCTTTTGCCTGGCTACGGCAAAGGTAGCGGGAACAATTTGCAGTGCTCGTCCCGGACTTGGAAATACCTTGATTTTACAAGGCTTTTGTTCAAAACAGACCGATAGTTTCCGTCCGATCATATTCATATCCCGCTTGCTGATGCTGCTTTTTGAACCCTGTTCCATCGCAGAAACTCTCTGGTAAATGTTCGCCAAGAGTTCAAATATGGCCTGCCCGAAGCGAATTTGTTCCTGAAGCGGCCATTCGCCGAAGGTATTGAGGTGATCAATTTCCGGACGGGGAATCGGATAACGGCGGAAAATATCCTTGGCAATGATTTCTTTCATGCTCATTTTCCGTTGCAGTTTGAATTCGTAGCGCAAATAAAAGCATTGCTTGATGAAAGCGAAAGTTTCGCCGCCCGCTGCCTGATGGTGCCCCAAAATGGCTTGCATGGTAAAGGTACTGGGATCGATAAACTGTGGATCCTGCTCACGATTCAGAATGGCACTGCGAAACTGATGGCATAAAAGCTCGTGTTTTGGCGAGGTCAGCAGCATCTCTAAAAGAAGCATTTTGATAATGGATTTCAGGGGATGGGTCAGGGCCTTGTTGAACAGCCACAGCGCCGCGCCGAAATATTCCTCGCGCTCCACGGCGTCCAGCGCTCCAAGATCCAAACAATCCGAATCATGAAAATCACCTCGGACATACCGCTTTAAAAATTCGGCGTAATCAACATCCTTGTTTCGATCGTAACATAACCACCAAAGAGGGATCTTACCGGCAATCAGGATCATGGTGCGGTAAAACTCTTCTTTCAGTGTGTTTTTCTGGGTGCTGCCGGCGCTTTCCCGATCCACTGCGCCAAAATTGGATGCCCGAACGTCGGTCAGGTCACAGATGAAAAAATATGCGGGAATTTTTACATGAATATCCAACCAATCCTTAATCAGATTGATTTTCTGAATCAGTTGCTCCAGCCGGTTTTCTGATAATTCTCTCTTGTCAATGCAGATCCAGATGTCGCAATCCGATCCGGATGTCTGACTGATTGTGCCGATGCTGCCGATGGTATAAAGACCATGAATGGTCGGCGCCGACGGTGTTGTCGTCTCCAGTGACAAAGGCCTTTTGATTTTCAGGAGATTGCGGAAAACGCTTTCCCTTTTCAGAATTTTTCCATCCCGGGCAAGGCCGAAAACCGAAAAAGGGACTTCAAGGTCTTCAACATATCCGGGAACTTCCGGATCGTTGAGATTGAGCATCCAAGGCAGCATATAAAGAAGAATTTCACTGTCCTGCGGTGCCAGATCCGACAAAATCTGTTTCCGAAAATTATTGTAGGCTAAATAAGCATTTTTATTTTGCTCAAAGATATGAATATCCATACAGGTCCGATAATACGGCATGGCAGAAATGTCAACTCCGGAAGTTGCCAGTCATGTCAAAGTCCATAATTCAGGAATTGGCATGGAAAGAAGATTTCTAAATGTTTCAAACATTAAGGATTATGGCTGAAAAATTCAAGAAACAGTCCAGCAATGGCGGGAATTCGGGGGACATTGCCCTTAATCTCCTTTGCCTTCTTTTTGGGGTGCGTCTTTTGCCTTTGTAACTTACGGCCGGTGAACTTTTCAATCTTTTGAAAAAAATATTCTCCGACAGGCCGTCCGTTTCGTGTGGCTTGTTTCATGGTTTCCAGAATTGCACAGAACTGCAGAGGGGGATGTTTGCCAGTGGAAATTGCTTGCATTTTGACCCATTCATTGCGTAAGGAGACCAATCATCGGAAAATACGGCCGGATACCTAACAGACGGATGCTATCGGAAACATGGCTTTGAACAATAAACAGAAAACAAGAGTGGACTTACTGCAACCGGGAGTTTTTATCGAGCTCAGCGGAAAATGGTTCAGTCATCCGTTTGTCTTTAACAAATTCAAGGTTAAGAACTGGCATCAGATTGAAATTCTTGAAAAAATGGGAATGAAAGAGCTGTACTGGGTTCCTGAAAAAAGCGACTGCTGGCCCAAAGACGAACAGGAAGCCAAACCCCTCCCCGAAGTTGTCACTGTAAAAAAAGATGAGGATCCCTATGTCGCGCTGATGTGGCGTGTCAAGCGCGAACAAATGCAACACCTGAAACAAATTCATGAAAACCTTACCCAGTGCACACGCAACTATGAACGGGTGGTTAAAAATGTTCCCCAACTCATGAAAAAGATGATGACGGGATCCAAAGAAGGTGTATCGAGCGCCAAGGAAACCGTGGGAGAAATGGTGGAAACCTTTTTGGGTGATTCCGACGCCATTGTTCATCTCATCAACATCAAGGAAAAGGATGAGGGGATCTATCATCACTCGCTGAATGTCGCCGTTCTCTCCATCATGCTGGCAAATCGGTGCAAAATGACTCCTGCCGAAATGCACGATCTGGGGGTAGGGGCGCTTTTTCATGATATCGGCAAAAATCAGATCGAAAAGAAAATTCTGAAAAAAAAGCCACCCCTAACCCGGCCGGAACAGGCGATTATGGAGCTTCACCCGCAGTATGGTTTGGATATTCTGAGCAAAAGCGGCATCCGGGAAGGAAGAACTCTGCGCGCCGTGAAAGAACATCACGAAACATGGAACGGCTCCGGGTATCCGCTGGGTCTTAAAGGAGAACAGATCGACAAGTTTGCCCGGATCATCCGCATCGCCGACTATTACGACAACCTCTGCAACAACCCCGAAACAAGCCAGCGCATGACGCCGTACGAAGCACTGTCACACATGTATACCAATTTAAAAAACAAAATCGATATCGAACTGTTTTCCATCTTTATCCGCAGCATGGGAATTTATCCTCCCGGAACGGTTGTGCAGCTTTCCAACGGCGAGATCGGAATCGTGATCACGATCAATCCCAACAATGCCCTCAAACCCTCTTTATTGATCTACGATCCGACAATTCCGCGGGAGGAAGCCCTGATTTGTGAAATGGAAGAACATGAAGATATTGCTATTGAAAAAAGCATTCACAGCGAAGAGCTGCCGGAAAACGTGCGGCGCTATTTGAACGCCACGACTCATGTAACCTATTTCATGGAAAAGGGACCCGCCGGCAAGTGAAACGGCCACATCGTTTCAGCATCAGCCATCACCCGGGGTGTCCTTCACGGAGGAGACAAAATGAAAAAGAACGCCGCAAAAAAGCCTGATCCCGTTAAAGATTCCGATTTTATAAAGAAATCTTTTTCTTACCATATGGAACATTCTCTGGCCAAAGACGAATTTTCCGCCACAACGTATGACCGCTACAAATGCCTGGCGCTGCTTACCCGCGACCGCCTGGCCGAACAATGGATCAAAACGCAGCAGGCCTATTACCGTGAAGACGCCAAGCGGATATATTACCTGTCTTTAGAATTCCTGATGGGCAGGGCGCTGGGAAATAGCCTGATGAACACCGGCCTATACGAAAAGGCGGATCGCGCCCTTGCCGAACTGGGGCATCAATTGGAAGAATTGCGTGAAACGGAATGGGACGCCGGCCTGGGCAACGGCGGCCTGGGAAGACTGGCTGCCTGTTTTCTGGATTCCATGGCCACTTTGCGCCTGCCCGCCTATGGATATGGAATTCGCTATGAATACGGCATCTTTTTTCAGCAAATCGTGCAGGGTTTTCAGGCGGAAACGCCCGACAACTGGCTCCGCTACGGAAATCCCTGGGAATTCGAGCGGCCGGAGTACCTCTATCCCGTAAAGTTTTACGGTGCGGTCAACCAGTACTGCGATGAACAGGGACGTTTCCGCTGCGATTGGGTTAATACAGAAAATGTCATGGCCATGGCCTACGACACGCCCATACCCGGCTACCAAAACGAAACCGTCAATACGCTGCGCCTGTGGTCCGCCAAGTCAACCCGTGATTTCAATCTCAACTATTTCAACCACGGCGATTACCCGATGGCTGTCTCGGAAAAAGACAGCTCGGAAATCATCTCCAAGGTACTTTATCCCAACGACAACAAGTTTGCCGGAAAGGAACTGCGGCTCAAGCAGGAATACTTCTTTGTTTCCGCAACGCTGCAGGACATTGTCCGTCGCTACCGGAAAACACAAGAGACCTTTGATCTGTTTCCCGAAAAAGTAGCCATCCAGCTCAACGACACCCACCCGGCCATTGCCATCCCGGAACTGATGCGGCTGTTTATCGACCAGGAAGGTCTGGAATGGGAAACGGCCTGGAAAATAACCGTTCAGACCTTCGGCTACACCAATCACACCGTCTTGCCCGAAGCGCTGGAAAAATGGCCTGTTTCTCTTCTGGAGCGCGTATTGCCCAGACATCTGCAGATTATCTACGAAATCAACCGGCGTTTTCTGCTGGAAGCCGGCAAATTCCGCCCCGACGACCCTGCGCGTTTGGGCCGCATGTCGGTCATTGAGGAAGGACCAGAAAAGCAGGCGCGCATGGCCAATCTTGCCATCATCGGCAGCCATTCGGTCAACGGCGTGGCGGCGCTTCATACTCAAATCCTGAAAGCCAATGTTTTCCGGGACTTCTACGAGATGTGGCCTGAAAAATTCAACAATAAAACCAATGGCATCACTCAGCGGCGCTGGCTTAGACTCTGCAATCCGCAACTGGCGGCTCTCATTTCCTCCCGAATTGGCGAGGGCTGGATCACCGACCTGGACCAACTTAAAAAACTTGCTCCTCTGGCGGAAGATGCAAATTTCCGCCAGGCGTGGCGCGAAGTGAAAAGAGAAAACAAGCGCCTTCTGGCTGATTATATATGGAATCGAAATAATATTAAGGTATTACCAGATTCCCTGTTCGATTGTCACGTCAAGCGGATGCATGAATACAAGCGCCAAATCCTGAATGTCCTGCATGTCATCACGCTCTACAATCGGATTATCTCGGGCCGCATGGATGGGATCGTTCCCCGCACCGTCATCTTCGGCGGGAAATCGGCGCCCGGCTATTTTATTGCCAAACTCGTTATCAAACTGATCAACTCCGTGGCGGACGTGATTAACTCCGATCCCCGGGTGGGGGATCTGCTTAAGGTTGTTTTTATCCGCAACTATTGTGTGTCCAATGCGGAAAAAATCATTCCCGCAGCAGACCTGTCCGAACAGATCTCCACAGCCGGAATGGAGGCATCCGGAACAGGGAACATGAAGTTTGCGCTCAATGGTGCCTTGACAATCGGAACTCTGGACGGCGCCAATGTGGAGATTAAAGAAGAAGTGGGTGAAGATAATATCTTCATTTTTGGCCTTTCCGCCGATCAGGTCGCCCGCAAGCAAGGTGAAGGATACGATCCCCGGCATTTCTATTCCACAAACGAAGAACTCCGCCGTACGTTAGACATGATTGCCGGAGGATATTTTTCGAAAGGCCAGTTCGACCTGTTTCGTCCCATCGTGGAAGCGCTTTTGTCCTGGAATGACCCCTACATGCGTCTGGCAGATTACGAATCCTATATTGCCTGTCAGGAAAGGGTCAACGCCGTCTTTAGCGATTCGGAAGCCTGGACGCGCATGGCAATCCTCAATGTGGCCGGCATGGGAAAATTTTCCACCGACCGGACCATTAGAGAATATGCCAATGATATCTGGGGCATAAATCCTGTTGAAGTTGACTGAGGGAAATATTCTGCAAGAGGATGACGCTATGGATGGAAAATCGCTGGATATCACCAGGGATAAATTAAGCAAACGACAAGAAATTAATAATGTCCAAACTCCAGTTTGCCGATTACGTCGGTGAACTTCGCGTCAAATATAAGCTCAAAAGAAATTTTATCAAATTGCTCGACAAAATGGCGCAGAAAGACGGCATAGAAATGACTTGAACGGCAACCCAAATTTCCTTGACACACTGTTCCAGTGCTCCTATACTCGGAAACAAAAATGAAGTTCGTTTCCATTGATCGAGAACAATGGAATCATCCAAGAAAGGAGAAAATCCAGATGCGGCAAAAATCATTTTTTACAGGAATGCTGGTTTGGGCCATGGGAAGCCTGATTCTGACGGGTTCGGCATTTGCTCAAATATCCTGCAAAGATGTCCAATACGGGAATCCGAATTATAGCGACAAAATGGACGAACTTGCCAAACTGGCGAAGTTGCCCGATGATTACTGGAATCGTTATCACGAATCCGTAATCAGTAGTTTATGTCGCGGCGACGTTGCAGAGGTTGACGGCCTGATCGATCAGGGTTCTGTCAAGGTCAAAGAAGTGCAGTCTATCGCCAAAGTGCTTGGCAAAATTTACAAACCCAAGCAAAGGACGGAAACCGGAAAGCGCTTTGGATCCGCAAAGGAAAAATTCCTGCAAATGGGCGCCTGTAGCGCCTGTGCGGATAACATCGCGGATTATTATGCAAATCATCCCAATTCTCCCTGCGGGAAACTGGCAAAAAAAGCGCTGGAGGGCCATTCCGACGCAATAAAAAAACTGGTGGCGTTTCCGGATTATTGCCGGGCAAAGTAATCAACCCCCCAAAGGAGGTACTATGATGATCGATCATCGGAGAAAAGTCCTGACGGCCACTTTGTTAATCATCATGGTATTGACAAGTGTTTCCTATGTATTCGCAGGGATGAAGATTTTTTTGAAAAATGGTCAAGTGGTGCACGCGCCGGTCAACCAGGAAGACTTTATGGGGCTTTCATTTGACGACAGTTTGCAACCTGGCAACCTGGCAACCGGAGCGCGTCTGCCGGTTACTGAAAACTTGGCGATGTGGCTTGACGCAAGCGATGTCACCGGACTGTTTCAAAATGAGGATGGATCGATATCGTCAGTCTCGGTCAATGATCCTGTTGCTTTATGGAAAGATAAAAGCGGAAATGGCCATCATTTCAAACAAGCCAACAGAGCTACCCAACCAAGATACGCCCAGTCCGGTATTGGTGGTAAACCATCGATCATGTTCAATACTTCGCAATCAATGATGTCCTCCGCAAATTTCCGGGCGCCGGTCACCGTCTTTTATGTTGCCCGGCAAATGGGCGGTGCAAATGGACGTGTTTTGTCGGCAGTTACCAATAACTGGCTTCTGGGCTACTGGCGAGGAGCGAAAAATCAGGCTTTTTATCAAGGCTGGGTGAGTCCTCAAGGAACACCGGCAACCGATGATGCACCCCACCAGTTTACCGCGTTGATCAGGGGCCAGGGGCAAAACTCGGAAATCTGGGCGAATGGAAAATTAGTTGCATCCAATCAAAACGGTATGGAAGGACCACGTCAACTGGCGGTAAATATGTCCATTCAATCAGGAGCTTATTCAGCAGAACCATCCAATTGTCAGGTTGCGGAAATCCTGGTTTATCAGGAAGCTCTTTCTGTAAACGCAAGACAAGCTGTCGAGGCTTATTTACACTCCAAATGGGGA
>DAOLNX010000108.1:0-9603 GCA_035416785.1 Smithellaceae bacterium
ACGTCTCCGGCGTTGTCGGATACGGGAAAAATTCTGCCACCACGCTCCACTTTGGTGGGTAAACCGTATTGATGAAAAAAATCAATTAATTCCGGGCGAAAGAAACGAGAAAAGGTGTTGTGGAGAAAGCGGCCATTTGTTCCATACATGGAGATAAAGGTGTCCAGATCTGCCGTATTGGTCAGATTGCAGCGCGTCTTGCCGCTGACCAGAATTTTTTTCCCCGCGCCGTCTGTTTTTTCCAAAAGCAAGACACGGGCCCCTTTTTGGGCGGCCCGTCCCGCCGCCATCAGCCCTGACGCGCCGCCGCCGATGACGATGACATTGGCGCCATGGATTGGACCGGTTTTGTTTTTCATGAACACTTCTCCCCTTGGTATAAAGCTAGCACATACAAACAAAGAGCGTCAATGGAATTGCCCGGTTGTGATATCAACAGGCCTGTGTTATGGTTTCACCCACTTCTGAGACAAGAAAGGTAATAATTGTGCCGGTACCGTCCAATATTCTATCGTTGACGGCGGCAATGGTTCTGAAAGTTCGGCCGGTGGCTCATGCCTGTTTAAGACGATGGAAAAATCTGGCCAAAAACATTCCCGATCCGGAACTGCGGAAACAGGCGCTGGCCAGCATGGAAACGAAAAAATTTCACTGTGAGGGCGGTTCGCTCTACGGTTTGCTCGCCGAACAACATTATCGGGAAGCGATTGAATTTATTGTCGCCTATCAGACCATGAGCGATTATCTCGATAATCTTTGCGATCGCAGCACATCACAAAATCCTCAAGATTTCCGTGCCCTGCATGAAGCCATGCTTCATGCCCTGACGCCGGATACGCCCACAAGCGCATATTATCGGTTCCGTCGTGAACAAGACGATGGCGGTTATCTGTCGGCATTGGTGAGTGCTTGCCGCTCGGTGATCCATCGCCTTCCTGATTATCCGTCTGGTGCGCCGTCAGTCAGGGAGCTGGCGAATGTCTATATTGATTTACAGGTCAACAAACATGTCCGGTCGGATGAGCGTGTGCCCCGCCTGCAAGCATGGTTTTCCCGTTTTCAAAAAGATTTTCCGGAAATGACCTGGTATGAATTTTCTGCATCCGCCGGTTCGACGTTAGGGATTTATTGCATCGTTTCGTTGCTGTTTCACAGAAAAATGTTGGAACATCTGCCCGAAAGCATCCGAAAGGCATATTTCCCCTGGCTCCAGGGATTGCACATTCTGCTGGATTATCTGATCGATCAGGAGGAGGACCGAAACGGATCAGACTTAAACTTTTGTTATTATTATGAAAATATAGACTGTTTGTACAGGCGGATCGGTCATTTTTACCATCAGGCGCAGGCGAAGGTGAGTGGCCTGCCCGATGCCCGGTTTCACCATCTTATGATCTACGGTCTTCTGGGAATCTATCTGGCTGACCCCAAGGTCACAAGACAAAAAGATGTTTTGTCTCTGTCCCGAAAACTGTTGCGATTGGGCGGAATGGAGGCATTCTTCTTTTATTGGCAATGCTGGATTTATCGGCGCTGGATTTAATTTCCGCAGCGTTTTGGTTTGCTTGCGGCTGATGTTGTTTCTGGATGAAGATTGAAAAAAAATAAATCTTTACGGATGTCTTGAAATGATTATTTCTTGACTTATGAAAGAAATACACATAATGGCGTCCCCGCGGGAAAATGGTATTCTACTGAAGGAATGGATTTTACTAACGGGCTGAAGCATGCAAAGGCGTGGAGTCAGAGTTTATTCATGGCGTTTAAGGAAGCAGATATGATTGGTTACAATTTACTTTCGCGCCGTCCATACAACGCGAAGACAGCGTTGTTGTTCGGTATTGCCGCAGTATGGATGATGATATTGGTGACGGGATGCAGCAAGGAACAAAATCCCTCCCGGAATTCTTTCCAAGAGGTTTCCGTTGTGAAGATTGAACCGCACGATACGCCTGTCTCGCTTGAATTTGTCGCCAAAACGCAGAGTTCCCATCAGGTAGAAATCCGGGCGCGGGTCAACGGATTTCTCAACCGGCGCGTTTATACTGAAGGAACCTATGTCAAAGAGGGACAGGTTCTTTTTGAAATCGATCCCAAACCATTCAAAGCGCAGTTGGATCAGACCAGGGCGGCTCTTGCCAGACAGGAAGCGGCCTTTAAAGTTGCGCAATCCAATCTGACTCGGGTAAAGCCGCTAACGGAGCAAAATGCTCTCTCTCAAAGAGATCTCGATGATGCTACCGGTAATGCCCATTCCAGCGCTGCTGCAGTGGAACAGGCGAAAGCAGAAGTGCATACGGCGGAGCTGAATCTGTCCTATTGTACCATTCTTTCTCCGATTGACGGGGTCACCGGAGCCGCTCTTCAGCAAGATGGCGCTTACATCAGTACAGGCAACAATGAGCTTACAACGGTCATGGCTCTTTCTCCGATGTGGGTGAATTTCAGCGTTTCGGAAAACGAGCTGCAGAACTATCGCAATCAGATTGCTAAAGGTTTGTTAAGACCACCGCCAAATCACAGCTACGATATTGAAATCATCCTTGTGGATGGAACGATCTACCCCTACACGGGAAAGATTACCTTTGCCGATCCAATGTATAATACGCAGACGGGCACTTTTCTGATCCGCTCCAGCGTGCAGAACCCCAAAGGCATTCTTCGTCCCAACCAGTATGTGCGCGTTCGCATGAAAGGCAGTATCCGGCCCAAGGCGGTGCTGGTCCCCCAGCAGGCCGTGCAGTCGAGCGCCAAAGGGCAGTTTGTCTGGGTTGTCAATCCTGATGGCGCTGTTCAGTCCCGTCCCGTGGATGTGGGTGATTTACATGGCAGCAACTGGTTTATCAATGATGGATTAAAAGCAGCAGAGGTGATTGTTGTCGAGGGTGGACTAGCATTGCAGCCCGGTACGAAAGTCAAGACAAAACCGTTTGACGCAAGTCTTGGTCCGGATGCCGGAGAAGTGACGCCTGTTTCCATTCCATCCGGAAGTCAGGTTACAAAAGCTTCAAAATAGGAGAGGACCGGTTTATGTTATCCAGGTTTTTCATTGATCGGCCCATATTCGCTACGGTCGTATCCCTTATTATCGTTATTGCCGGTTTGGTATCGTTAAAGCTTCTTCCCATCGCCCAGTATCCTTCCATCACGCCGGTTCAGGTCACGGTCACCGCATATTATCCGGGCGCTGATTCCAAAACCGTTGCCGATTCTGTCGCGGCTCCCATTGAAGCGCAAATCAATGGCGTGGACAACATGCTCTACATGACCTCAACGAGTTCCAGTGCCGGTCAATTGACCATTACCGTCTATTTCAGTCTGGATACGGACCCGGATGTCGCCCAGGTTCAGGTGCAGAATCGGGTCAATATGGCCAGTCCGAAACTGCCCGACGCCGTGATTCAAAACGGGGTGTCGGTGCAAAAAAAATCTTCAAATATCTTAATGATACTGGCAGTTTATAATAAGGACGGCCGCTATAAGCCGGAGTATGTCAGTAATTATGCGAATGTATATGTCCTGGACGCAGTCAAACGGATTAACGGCGCCGGTCAGGCTTCTATTTTGGGCGCTGCGGATCAGGCCATGCGCATCTGGATGAACCCGGATCGCATGGCTTCTCTTGGTATAACGACATCCGATGTCCAGCAGGCAGTTGCTTACCAGAATGCCCTTTTTGGCGCCGGTCAGATTGGTCAGCAACCAATGCAAGGAGAGGTTCAGCAAACTTTTCCCGTTGTGACTCAGTCCCAGTTTGTCCAGCCCTCTCAATATGAGAACATCATCCTCAAGGCCGACCAAGATGGCAGCGCCATTGTCCGCATCAAGGATATTGCGCGGGTGGAGGTCGGACTAAAACAGTATGTTGCCGATAGCAAACTCAACGGTATACCGGCGACATTTATTGCTGTCTATCAGCAACCGGGCTCCAATGGACTCACGGTTTCTGAAGAAGTGAGAAAAACGCTGGAAAAAATGAAGAAAACCATGCCCAACGGCATGGAGTGTTTGATAACATTGGATACAACCGATTTTGTGAGGATTTCGATCAAAGAGGTTTTACATACGTTGGTTGAAGCGATCCTGCTGGTCATTTTGATCGTCTATCTTTTCCTGCAAAGTTTCCGATCGACGATTATCTGTACGATCGCCATTTTTGTCGCGCTCATCGGAACCTTTACCGGAATGCTGGCTTTGGGATTTTCCATCAATCTTCTAACCCTTTTCGGGATTATCCTTGCCATTGGAATGGTTGTTGATGATGCTATCGTTGTTGTGGAAAATGTCGAAAGAAATATGACGAAAAAGAAGCTATCCCCCAGGGATGCCACCATAAAAGCGATGGATGAAATCGGGACTTCCCTGGTGGCCGTAGTATTGGTCATGGCCTCTGTTTTCATTCCTGCTGCTTTTCTGCCCGGTACGACGGGGCAACTCTACAAGCAATTTGCAATTACCATTGTCATTTCCGTGGTCCTTTCCGGTTTTGTGGCTTTGACGTTGACGCCGGCAATGTGTGTTCTTCTGCTGAAGCATACAGAAAAGCCGCAGCGAGGTTTTTTTGCCTGGTTCAACCGTCAGGTTGACCGAATTACCCTGGCTTTCGGTTATGCTGTTACGCTGATCATCAAGAGGATGGCTGTGGCTTTTGTTCTTCTGAGTGTTTTTCTGTCGACGCTTGTTTATCTGTTTATGACGATTCCAACCAGCTTTGTTCCCAACGAAGACCAGGGATATGTCATGGCTGCCGTGCTCATGCCGGACGCTGCCAATCTGAACCGAACCATTCAGGCCACGGACCGGGTAGATCAGTTGTTTGCAAAAGAGCCCGGTGTTCTGAACCGGGCTGCAGTTTCAGGATACAGTATTATAGACGGTCAGTATAAGACAAATGCAGCGACAATCTTTGTAACCCTCGATGATTTTGAAAAACGTTATGAAACCATGAAAAGGGCCGCCCGTGAAAATGCCAAGGCCATCCTGAAGTCGGTTTATGCCGGCGCAGGTGAAATGAAAACGGGGATCACCATTCCGATCGCCCCACCGGCTATTCCCGGTATTGGCACGACGGGGGGATTTGAGTTCTGGATTCAAGATACGGGTTCGGGCAGTTCGACCGATCTGTATGAACTGACACAAAAATTTCTGGTGGAGGCCCGCAAGAGACCGGAGCTTTCCGGTTTGAACAGCACGTTCCGCGCATCCTCACGGCAGTTGAAAGTTGATGTAGATCGGGAAAAAGCCAATCTTCTCAATGTGCCGGTGCAGGATGTTTACAGCACCATTCAGGCCCAGTTCGGCTCGGTTACTGTCAGTCAGTATAATCAATACAGCCGAGTCTGGAATGTCATTCTCCAATCGGAAGCAAAATATCGGCAGGATCCTTCCGATATGAAACGCCTTTATGTTCGAACGCGAAATGGAGAGATGGTGCCTCTGTCTGCCGTGGTGACGACTCGTTATTCGACCGGACCGGATCTTGTCCCTCACTTCAACGGGTTTCCAGCGGCCCAGGTGACGGGAAGCTCCGCCGCAGGTTTTAGCTCCGGAGATTCCATTATGGCCATGGAAGAAGTGGCGCGCCAGGTTCTTCCTCAAGGCTATGACTTTTCCTGGTCCGGAATGGCTTTTGAAGAGAAGAAGTCGGGTGGCACATCTGCCGTTGCCTTTGCTTTTGGTTTGCTTATTGTATTTTTGGTTTTATCGGCCCAGTTTGAGTCATGGACCCTGCCAGGCTCCGTTATGACAGCTGTGCCCTTTGGCATTCTTGGGGCTCTGATTTTGAATTGGATGCGAGGATTGAATAATGATGTTTATTTTCAGATCGGCATGCTGGTCCTCATCGGTTTGGGAGCTAAAAATGCCGTTCTTCGGGTGACTTTTGCCGTTGAGCTCCGCAAACAGGGGATGTCCGCCATCGAGGCGACTATTCAGGCCGGTGAAGAGCGGCTGCGGCCTATTTTAATGACTTCGCTGGCGTTCATCTTTGGTGTATTACCGCTGGCTCTTGCTGTCGGCGCGGGGGCGAACGCGCGCCACTCGATAGGAACGGGCATTATTGGTGGCATGATTGGTGAAACGACTTTGGCGATGCTTTATGTTCCATTGTTTTTCTATCTCTTCGACCGTCTCCATGAACGAGGCCAGAAAAATAAGGAGCTTGCATTGCCGGAAGTCAATGATGACGATGGAAACCGGTCAGAAGTTCATTCCAAAGATCAAGGAAAGGAGGCCTGATATGCGCTGTTTTGTCCTCCTTTTCCTGGGAATGATGCTGACTGGCTGCATGGTCGGCCCTGATTATTTTCGTCCTGCAGTTTCCACACCCTCCGCCTATCGATATGAAATGAAAGAGGTCGAGGAAACGATTGATACCGCCTGGTGGCGTCAGTTCGGCGATGAAACCCTCGAAAAGCTCATTTTCGAAGCTGTGTCCAATAACAGAGACGTCAAAATCGCCGCCGCCCGTGTTGAACAGGCGACAGGCATACTTATCCAGACCAGGTCGCCCATTTTCCCACAAGTGAATTACAGTGCTGGCGCATCCCGAGAACGAGCCAGCGAGCAAAACGGTTCCAGAATATGGTCATTGATGGACAATCCACGGAATGCTTTTTCCATAAGTGCTGGAGCAACCTGGGAAATCGATCTTTGGGGACGGCTCCGGAGGGCCACGGAATCGGCGCGGGCGAACCTCCTTGCAACGGAAGAAGCGCGCCGCGGTATAGCGCTTTCCTTGGTCTCAACTGTGGCGACCAATTACCTTCAACTTCTCGGATTGGATGAGCAATTAGCCATTGCTAGGCAAAGCCTAAAATCCTATGGGGATTCCGTTCGTCTTTTTGAACTCCAGTTTCAGTACGGTCATGCGTCCAAGATGACGGTCGAGCAAGCACGCACCAGATACGAAACCGCCGCTGCGATGATTCCGCAGATCGAGACGCAGATTGCTGCAATCGAAAACGCCTTATCTGTTCTGATTGGGCGCAATCCGGGATCTATCGCTAGGGGAAAATCCCTCCATCAATTAACCCTTCCTTCTGTTCCGGCCGGTTTGCCGTCTGATCTGCTTGAACGTCGTCCGGACATCCGGCAGGCGGAGCAGACGCTGATCGCAGCCAATGCACAGATCGGTGCAGTTAAGGCTCTTTATTTTCCTCGATTATCCCTTACGGCAGGCTATGGACAAGCCAGTTCCGATCTGACTGATTTGTTTCAAGGACCGGCTCGTACCTGGAGCTTTGGTGGATCGGTTACCGGGCCTATTTTTTCTGCAGGGGCTATTTCAGGCCAGGTTCGGCAAGCGAAAGCCGTTCGTGAGGTGGCGCTCCTTGAATACGAGTCTTCTATTCAGCAAGCCTTTTCCGACGTGGAAAACGCTCTGGTTTCCAGAATGAAGCTCGCCCAGCAGCTTCAGGCTCAAAAAAAGCTTGTGGAGGCTTCCAGGGAATATACACGTCTTGCACAACTCCAGTATGACGGCGGATATGTTCCATACTCTACGGTTTTGCAGGCTCAAGAACAGCTATTTCCGGCAGAACTTAACTTTGCTCAGTATCGCGCATCGCTTCTTGCCTCTGTTGTCGGTATATACAAAGCTATGGGTGGCGGTTGGGTTATGCTGGCCGATGGGATGGCGACAGGGACGAAATAATCATTTCATAATGTGCCGTTAAGAATTCTGGTTTATTCTGATCAAGAAAATCCATCTGAAATAATTGAGCATCTGAAGCAGGTGATGCATTATTCTCCGGGGGATGGGGAATATTTCCTCCCATTCTTTTTTTCTGAAACGGAACGGACAGGGGCATTGAAAAATGAATATAAACATATTGGATAGATAGATGGATAAAGTTCGCGATAGAACATTGGTATGTTATTTGCTTTATCAATAGCAGAAACACGCGGGAGCTTCCTCTACATGAGAAAAGTGATAGTTTGCCTGATTGCTCTGGTATGCCTTTTGTCTTTCTGGGGCTATGCAGCAGATACAATGAATACGCAGGACACAAGCAGACAGACGATGAAGTCCGTCAGTGTGAAAGCGGCCAAGATGAATGCGCGTGGGAAGGTTTTGGAGGTTTCCGACAAGGCCATCAAGATAGAGCGAAAGATCAAGGGAAATGTTGAAACCATGGAATTTTTCTTGGAAACCCCCGTGCAGGATATTTCTGTGAATGATTCCGTGAAGATTGTTTATCATGTCAAAGAAGGAGTTTTTGTTGTGGCCAGAATCGCCAAA
Organism: Smithellaceae bacterium; assembly: GCA_035416785.1. Classification (GTDB taxonomy): domain Bacteria; phylum Desulfobacterota; class Syntrophia; order Syntrophales; family Smithellaceae; genus UBA8904. The sequence continues at coordinate 8,243 of DAOLNX010000108.1, forward strand.
CTGACGGCAACGAAACATCCAGGGAAAAATGGAAAAAAGCAAACAACGGAGATAAGACAGGCGCCGGCCGTAAAGTAGTTTTGGTTGACGCCTGTGGAGATGAAGTCCCTTCAATGGTAAGGGGTGATTAAGAACTTGATAAACTAGGAGGATTTTTCAGATGAAGCGTTTAGGATTGTTTGTTGTAGCATTGGTTTTCGCATTAAGCACCATGGCATTCGCGGCTGAGAAAGCAGTTGAACCCGCAAAAGCAGAGCCCGCAGTAGCGGCAGACAAGGCTGATGTGAAGAAAGAAGTCAAAAAGGCAAAGAAAACAAAGAAAGCAAAGAAAGCAAAGAAGGAAGAAGTAAAGAAAGAAGAAGCAGCTCCGGCAGCAAAATAAGTCTGAAAGTAATTTAATCAGTTGCAAAATATGGAGATGGGTGGTAAACTCATCTTCATATTTGTAAGAAGAGCTTGGTTTTGGGTGAAACACTAACTATAAAAAGGAGGATTTGAGAATGAAGCGTTTAGTATTGTTTGTGGCAGTGGTTTTCGCGTTCAGCACCATGGCATTTGCTGCAGAAAAACCCGCAGCAAAAGAAACAAAGGCAGTCACGGAAGTTGAAGCGGCAAAGTCCGGTGGAACGAAAATTTCCAGTGAAGATGAAGCGGTTATGAAAGAGAAACAGCAGGCTGCCAAGAAGAAGATCGTCAAAAAGAGAGCCGCAAAGAAAGCCAAAAAAGCTGAAAAGGCTGCAAAAGAAGCCGAAGATGCAAAAAAGGCTGCTGAAGCTGTAAAATAAGTTTTGTTGAGCAAAACTTGTATAGCTATAAGAAGGGGATGGATGAAAATCCATCCCCTCTTTTATCTTGTATTGCCGGGAAAAACACTTTTAAATCCATGTTTGTGGATTGCTTTCTTTTTGCCGGATAGCTCTTTATGATCAGAAAAATATCCAAAGCCTTCATGCGTTACAACAGAAATTTAACGGTTCGGGTTCGCCTTGTGGCGATGACCGTGGCGGGTCTGGCCGTTACAATGGCTATTTGGGGGATAATTCATCTTTCGGTTTTGGACAGAATTCTGGTGGAGCAGCAGGGTAAAAGACTGGAAGGAGTTGCCGAAACTGTCAGTACTTTCTATCAGCATTTTCCGACAAAACGGGGTATTGCTACCCTGGATTCAGCTCTGAAAGAGCACATTCAAGCGGATGTGCGCTTGGCCCGGATTGATATTTTTGACATCCGCCGAAATTCAGTGAATTATGTCGCCGGTGCCAGCCGGGTTCAGTATGAATGGCCGGATACCATGGTTGCGGAAGCCAGCGCCAAAGGGAAGTCCAGGTATGTAAAGCTGGAAATTGAAGGAGGGCCCTCGC
>DAOLNX010000109.1:0-9439 GCA_035416785.1 Smithellaceae bacterium
CAACTGACTCTTAATCAGTAGGTTGTCGGTTCGATCCCGACAGGGCTCACCAAAATAAAAGCCGTTTCGCATACTTAGCGAGACGGCTTTTATGTCATCAAGCCGAAAATCAGCAAAAATTTGACCACATTTGGCCACATCCAGACAGAAGCACCGTCAATGATCTTCAGAAAAAGAATAATTGAAGCTTCCAGACCTTTCTGCAATCCGGCCAGCGAGAGACCATTATGCCATTTTCTCTCTTTTAAGTTAGTGCAGAAAGGTCTGGAAGCGTAACTTCTTTTCCCGCTTCCCCCTTTGCCCCGTCACTTTTCCCCGCACATTTTTACCCTAAAAGTTTGTCGGAAAGTTTGTTGCCGACAGACTTTCCGTTTCTTCTTACCCGCCTCCCGACACCGCATTTTTGAGCATTATGATGATTACCTACAGACTTTTTGAGTTACCTACAGACTTTTTACAGACTATTTTTTCAAACCGACAAACTATTTGTTATTTATATCGGATGCTTAGGAAAAACAACAGACTTTTCAAACTTTTTTCAACAACTTTTTATTATATTTTACTTTGTTCGCGGGCGCACGCGGTAACTATAATATAATATAATGGGGGTCATAGGGGGAATTATAGAATATAGATCCGGACGCAAAAAGTTTGAAAAGTGTGTAGGTGACTTTCATCCGATCCGGCTGCGGCATGCTGGAATGAATAAATGGATATACGGGGGGAGGGTTTTTGAATTTTTATGCATGGTTGCTTTTAGCGGGATCTTTCGGAAGCGACAGGTTATCATATCCGGCGGTATTCATTCAGCGGTCTTTGACTTCAGGTGTCGTGGGGAAGGGGAGAAAAGTTGAAAAGTATAATGATATATCTTACTTGTGAAAAATGAATCAAAAATGACGTTTTTAAAACAAGCAAAAACGGCTTGCAAGGATTACCGAGGAGAAGACTTTTCGGCTCGGCCCATAAGGTAGGCCGAGCTTTTTATTGTTTAAATTCCTTTGAATTGAAAGATGCCAGAAGAAAATGCGGCTATTTCTGGCGTGCTGTTCGTATGGAGCGCTTTTTCATCCAGTTCGCAAGATTGGCTTCCGTGGTGCCGAACATTTCAGCTATGGACTTCTGAGGAACTTTCAGGGCAATTAATTCACGGATACGCAGATCGTCTTTATCAAGCTTCGATTTTCCGGCGCCGCGTGGCCGGCCAAGTTGAATGCCCTGGGCTTTCTTTGTGGCCAGCGCGTTTCTGGTGCGCTGGCTGATCAAATCCCGCTCGATTTCCGCGGCCATCGCCAGAACCATCGCCATGATTTTTGATTGCAGGCTTCCATCAAGCTTCCATCCACCTTTGGCCGCATAAACCTTGATTCCCTTTTGTGTGCACTGGGAAAGCATTTCCATAATTTCCAGCATCGACCGGCCGAGGCGGGATAATTCGGCCACAACAAGATTATCGTCTTTCTGTAGATCATTCAGGATGATCGGCGCAATGGATCGATCACGCCACGATTTCCGGCCCGAAATAACCTCATCGACCATTTTGACCTTACCAAGATTAAGGTCATTCGCCAGTTTTAAGATTTCCAAGCGTTGATTTTCGACGTCCTGTCCATCCGTTGAAACCCTGATATAAGCGATCGTTTGCATATCCATTACCTCCGATTTAATGAAAACCTTTAATTTATAGTTATAATATTATATCAATATCAAAGTTGTCAAGTGTATTCATTATTATTTATATAATCTATTAAACGAACATTTATACAATCATTCATTTGATTTTTTGGGGACCGATTACACCATCTCCAGAAATCGGAAGCCGGAAAGACACAAATCCGACGACCCCACCGACCACCGTCACCACTACCACCGCCCGCCGACGCTGCCGGACGATCCACCGCCGCACCCGAACCCTGCCACCAACCAGACCGCCGGAACACGGAAGCCCGAAAACCGGAAACCCGGCGACGCGGGACTCCCCCCCCGTCAATGGTATTGGGTGTGTAAATTTTTGAACTTTTTCGCTTCGTGCAAGTCCGTGCGCTTTGCTTTTCTCACCGGGGAACGGGGTAACATAATCATTTGCCAAATCATTCAAAAAAGAGCCCCAAACAAACCCCTGTCAAGAATTATTTTTCACGTTTTTTACTCCATTTACGAAGTTATGGGAAGTTATAGGAAGTCTTAAAGATTATCTGACAAGTACCCATAATACATAAGAAAACCCGTGTTATAGTGCCTTCACTGATTAGGCTAATTTTGTTCCATAATGTCGCCGTGTCTTTTCCGGAGGTCAACCGGGACAAAGGCCGCGGCGACGATCCTAAAGAGAAAAAGAAGGTCGGCATGGCTGGAAACAAAATCGTTAAATTGAAACTGCAAAAAACCGTTGAAGATTTCATATCCAACGGCATTACCACTGCCACCGCCATATCCCAGCAACTAAAATCCATGGGATACGACATATCACAACCGACCGTCTCCCGTTATTTATCCAACCAGCAACCAGACCGCAAAGAAGAAACACAGCGTATCGTCACAGACCATGTCCGCGAAAACGTCCCTGCCGACCTGACGGCGCTGGAAGACATGGAAAGGCAATGCCTGGACTGGGCGTCGGAAAATCGTGACGCCTTCGCTCATCGTCTGGCCGATCAACATATTGCAAATGCATCCATCACATGGGTGGAAAAGATATTGCGGCTATCCGGCGACGACCGGACAAAAGCCATCAAGGACATTATCAGTCAATGCCTGGGATGGATTGCCGACGACATCCGCCTTCAGGGCGCAAAAATTACCGCCATGAGACAGGCAAGCAGCATCATCGAAATGAAACTGCGATTCTCGCTTGGCGACGGCCACGACGGCAGCATCATCTTTATGGATCGGGAACGCGGCGACCAGTTGCAGCACGATACAAAGACCGGACGCATGTTTGTCATCCCCGGAGGCGCTTCATAATGGCATCGGATATTGTATTCGATTTATCCCCTACACAGCAGGCTTTCGTCATGTCCGACGCCCACATTAATCATTTGACCGGGCCAATGGGTGAAGGGAAAACACATTGCGGCGTTGCGCGCCTGTTACGCCATGCCCACCGGTGCAAATTAAAGCCCTTGCGCGCAGCCATCATCCGCGACACCCACGAAAATATCAAGACATCCACCGCCATTTCTATCCAGGACATCTTAAAAGACCGGGCCGTTTTCAAGAATGATTACAAGAAATTGTATATCAAGGCGGAATATCCGATAGAATGCGACCTGTTCGGTATTGACGATCCCGCGTCCATTTCCAAACTGCAAGGACCGCAATATGGTTCGATCTGGCTGGAAGAACCAGCACCCATTCACGAAAAAGCAAACGCCGGACTTCCCCGTGAAGTCTTTGACCTGGCGATTTCCCGCGCAGGCCGACAACCAGGCGCGATCTTAAACCTGCAAATCACGCAAAATCCAGGAGACGAAACCCATTGGACAACCGAATTACTGGACGAGCCGGAAGAATACCTGGTTGCCGACGACGGCACCGTCATCACCAAGCGATCATTTCACATTCGGCGCGGAGAAAACACCTACCTGACATCCCTGCAACGGGCCGCCAACATGGCCGCCTTTAAAAACGACGCCGGAAAATATGCGCGGTACGTTGAGGGGAAAGTCGCCAGCGTCAACCTGGGGAAATCCGTTACGCCCGGTTACGGCCCTGATTTCCATTACAGCCAGAAAATCCAACCCTTTTATCAGAAACTGGACGCATTCCGTTTTTGGGACGGATACCAGCATCCGGCCTGCGTCATCGCCCAGTGGAACCCCATCGGTCAACTGGTCATTCACGACGCACTGGAAATGCCGGGATATGGCGTCAAGGAATTAATCGAAGACAAGCTGAGCCCATTGCTGCTCATCCCCAAATATCGTGACAAGCCGGTCTTCTGGCGCGATATTGGCGACCCGTCCATGCAGACCCCCGACCAAAGCACCCGGACCATCACCGCGGCCAAAAGAATTCAAGACATGCTTAAAACACATTTTGAGCCGGGGCCGGTACGCTGGATCCCCAGGATAGACCCGCTAAACAACGCTTTGAGAAGGACCGTTGCGGACGGGAAACCTCTCATCCTCATATCCGCCTCCGCCGTATCCGCCCATAAAGGACTGAAAGGCGGCTGGCACTACAAGACAGACAACAACCAGAATCGTATCGGAGAAATGCCGGTAAAAAACGAATTCGACCATGTCTGCATGGCGATTGCCTACGGCACCGCGATTGTTCTGCCGTACAACTCGCGTTCGGACTTCAAGAAGCAAACCACACAAGCCGACCGCCTGGCCAGAATGAAACGGGCGGCGTCTTATGGAACCGGAACCCTGCCGGTCATCCCGGCGCAGATCAACCAGCATGTTCGCCTGGCGCGATAGGAAAAAAGTGAAATGGCGAAAGTAAAAAACGGGAAGTCATCCAAAGTCAAAGCACAATTTTGGGAAATGCGTCAAGGCGGCCCTTATTCCGGAGACGACGGCATCGCCAAAGAAATCTACAAATGCACCGGATGCGGCGCGGAAACCTCACCCGCAAACGGATGGAATGGCGCACCCGACAAACACAAATGTTCACCCAACTGCCCGTGTAAACAAAGCGACTGGAAGCCGGGCGGCGGATACAGCAGGCAGGGACGCAAGAACTTTGACAGAATCTTCCCGAATGCCCCCGGAGCAGGCTTATAATGGCAGGACTATACTACTATAACCCGGAAGATGATCCGGCCTTGGAACTCCTGAGACGACGCAACGAAATCCAGCGCCGCATCACGGATATTCGGGTAAACGGCATTGACCAACAGGAAATGCGGGAACGAGAAGAAGCATCCCAGTCATATGCTGGAGAAAATCCACAGCATTTTGAATCCTACGTCCAGGACTGCATCGACCAATCCGTAAAGGCCAACAAGGACATCCGCGAAATCCAGATGCATTGCTACCGCACCTACCTGGAAAATGAGCCAGTCAATTACGGAAGGAAAGAAGCCTGGCAATCGCGTATCATCGTCCCCAAGCCATTCGGCACCGTGCAATACGGCGCATCCGCCGTTAAACGGGCCTTTACGCCGAAATTCCTTTCCGTTTCCAATTTCAAGAACAAATCCGCGGGCGAATTCTGGCAGAAAATGGTGGAATATCAACTGAACGAACAACATGCCCAGTTTGTCATCCGGTTTACCGACGCCACCACCATGGCCCTGGCCGTGGGTATCAGCATGGAAATGATCCCCCAGTGGATACCAGGGCGCGGCCTGTCCATTGCGCTTATCGAACCGTGGAAGATCCACCGCGACCCGGACGCCGCCCCGCGCGACCCGCAAAGCGGTTTGTACTGGGTGCATCAGGAATGGCTGGACTGGCACGTCCTGAAAGCAGGCGAACAAGCCGGGAAATACGAGAATGTTGACCGTATCCGCCAGTCGGAACAGGCAATGCCCGACAATCCCTGGCTGACGCAGGAATCCATCGCCAAAAGAAAAAACATGGTTTGGGAGCGTTCCAGTTATCGTCCGATGTACCTGACTTCGGAATTTTACGGCACCATCCTTTCTCCCAAGGGTGAAATGTTATTGCCGCTGGCCAGACTGACCACCGCCGCCGGACGCATTATCCAGAAACCGCAAAACGTTTCCTACCGGTATATGCGTTGGCCGGGCATTGCCTTTTCACCCATGCCCGACTTGCTGAAATTCAACGGCCGCGGATTGCTGGAAGGCATCATGTCCACCTGGGAAGCCATGAACAACATGATGTGTCTGCATCAGGACTATATGCAATGGGTGGTTAATCCCATGACCGAAATCAACGTGGACGCCCTGGTCGATCCCGCCGACGTCGAGACCTATCCCGGAAAGGAATACCTGACACGGGACACCATCGCGGGGCAGCAGGCGGTGCGCACCGTTCAGCGACGCAGCAACACCAACGACATCCTGGCCAACATGCAGTACCATGACCAGAACTATCAACGCGGCTCATTCGTGCCGGACGCCGTACAGGGTTTGCCCGGCTACCGCAAAGACATGACCTTCCGCGAGGCGTCGCAGAACCTTGACCAGGCGCTGGGCGTTTATAGCCTGATGGGCGAGAATATCGAAACCGGCGCTATTTACATGATCCAGGCAGCCAGTGAATTCATCCGGCGTTACGCCACCTGGCAGGATTACGCCGAAATCTTCCAACCGGAAGAATTGCAGCAACTAGGCATTATGCCTAACGCCAACATGCCCAATGGCATTGCTGGCGTCCCGGAAATAGACGGCTCCTTCCACGTATCCGGCATCCAGACATTGATGAAAGACAACGAAACCCTGGCGAACATTAAAAACATCATCATTCCACTGGCAAACAACCCGGCCTTTGCGCCCTACATCAATCCCTATCGTGCGCTCAAGGCGATTGAGATACGCACCAACATGAAAGATGAAAAAATCATTGCCGCGGAAGACGAAGCCAAAGCCATTGAGGCTCAGAATCAAATGAAAACTCAGGAACAAGAGCAGGCCATTCGTGACGCACAGGATTTACAGGCCGCACATGGAATCGCTGATTTAAGCAACAAAATGACGCCACAGTCCGCACCGGCGTAACCACAGGAGAAGAAAGAATAATGGAACAAGGGGCCAAAATCGATATTGCCACCCTTCAGCCGCTGGAAAAAGTGCAGGAACAGCGCGAACAAGAACGGACGGCAAAAGAAATCGAACGATTACGGAAAAACGCGGAATATCGCGGAATCGCGGACAGCCAGCCGGGGATGCAATTCATCACGATTATCGTCTTGAAACTGGAAGACCGTGTCCGGCAACTCATCACCTGCGACCCGGAAGCGAAAGCCTATATGGGCATCCTGTCCGATATTGGCGTCAAAGAAGACCTGGCCCGGAAAGCCGTCGCCAGATTAACGGAAATGAAGATTACTCACGGCTCATAACGTGAGACGATAGAAGACATATAACAGCACGCCATCCTGATCAGATGGACAGCAATTAAAAGAGGCGCATGTCGGCAGCCGACGTCGATATGTTGCCTCTTTTTTTTGCGCAAAAAGCATTCATCGCCTCTCCGGCGTTGAAAATAAAACCGGCCCCGCAAGGACTACGCCGGACAAGGAGAAAAATAAATGGAGAAACAAGAGCAGACCACGCAAAGCAAGGATCTGGATTCCATCATCAAGGAAGGTTTGCAGCAATTCGATATTCCTGCCGACGAACCTGCGGACTCCGATCAGGTTGCAAGCCCTGCAAGCGACGACAAGGCCGGAAACGCGGAACCAGCCGCCCCGGGTGACGAAACCAAACCATTCCGTTTTAAAGGGCACGCGGAAGCCGAAGAAGGGTATCGCAATGCCGAACGCAAAATCACACAACTATCCGAGGAAGTGAAGGCGTTAAACACACGCCTGACCAGTCAGGAAGTTGAACAGAAGCGCAAGGAAAAGGAAGAAGCGGTCAGCGCGGAGTTTGAGGCGCAAGCCCTTGATATGCGGATAAAACTTCTGGATGAAATCGACGCACTCGATCCGGACGATGCGGAATACCGCAAGAAAGTGGCTCATGCCCAGGCCAGAACAGACCTGGCCATTGCCCACGCCGCCCGGAAGATGGGCGTAACGATTCCAACACAGGAAGCACCGGCCGCCCCGCAACCAGCCTCTGCCGAAACCCAACCAAACCCGGAAACCAATCCGGAAGAAAACGCAACGGACGCCAGAGCCTATGTCCGGGACAAAATCATCAGCGCCGAACACGGCTTGAATGCGGATGATCCGTATTTCTGGATGATTGCCCAATCCACGCCGGTACAAGATGAGAAAGGACAGCCTTTAACGCTTGATCAGCAGATCGGCTGGGCTGTCACGCAGACCAAGAACTATCACGCCAAAATATTAGGCCAAAGCCAAGCAGCCGGGAAACAGGCCGAAAACGCCGCCCGTGCCGAAATGCCGATGGGCCGATCCTCCAGTGGTTCGCCGCCGGGGGCGCAAGCGGGCAAAAATGACAGCCCGGTCAGCCTCAATGATGCGTTGGACAAGGCCATGAATTTCCGGCGTCTTTAACCAACCATAAAGGAGCAATACGATCATGGGAGAAACATTTTCATGGGCATTCGATGCAGCAAGCGGAGTTTATAAAAGTCATGCACTTTCCGGCAAGCTACTGGAACTGGCCGCCCTGGACTTTAAAGTAGTTCCATTCACCAAAAAAATAACGGGATACGGCAAGCGTCAGGGTCAGACCGTAACGCTTCCCTACTACAAAACCATTAGCGAACCGACATCCGCCGAGCTCGAAGAACAGACCCGCATCCCCATCGACAAGCTGGAGATGGGCACCTATGCCATCACCATCAAGGAATGGGGCCGGGGCGTTGAATTCACATCCCTGGCGGAAGACCTATCCGTTTTAAGCCCGAACGAAGGAGCGCAGAAGCGTTTGAAAGATCAGATGGCGCTGTGCATGGATACCGCAGCGGCCGCCGCATTTACCGGAACCAACGCCAAAGTGACCTTTATTCCCACGTCGCTGACCGGCGGCACCTGGGACACGGACGGGACACCTTCCACCACGGCCACCTACAACGTCACCCGCGACCACCTGGGATGTATCCGGGATTACCTGGCCAACACCCTACACACACCTTTTTACGGTTCGAAAGACCATTACATCGGACTTTTCGCCACCAAAGCACTGCGCGGCTTGAAGAATGACCGCGTCCTTCTGGCGTTCAACATGTATCTCCAGAAAGGCGATATCGTCTACAACAACGAAGTCGGCATGGTCGAGAATATCCGCCTGATTGAAATCAACCACGAAAACGCCCTGTCTGACGGTGTCGGCACCGGCTCTGTGCTGGGCGAAGGCGTCGTGTTTGGCGAGGATGCCGTCGGCCGTCTGGAAATCGAATATCCGCATTTACGCGCGGACCTGAATTTCCAGTCTGATTTCGGGCGCAGAAAAGCTGTTGTCTGGTATGGCACGGTTGCCTTTGACGTCATGTTCCAGTCGGCCACCGACCGGGAATGCCGCATCGTCAAAGTGACCAGCGCGTAAAGAATAACCGTAGGGGCGAATCATGATTCGCCCCTACGGGAGCAAAAACACATTAAAACAAAAGGAGAATAAAACCATGTTAGAACAAGGAACCATATGCCTTCCGGCAAATGTTTACATCGACTACGACGACACCCTGGGTGTTGACTGCGATCAGTCGCCTGCGGATGTTGTCTCTTTCATCGTCCCGTTCAAATGCAAACTCAAATATGTGGGGTGCACCGTAACCGAAACCTGTGCCGGGGGAACCACCACGCCGGAGTTCGATTTCGATTTGCGGCCGACGGCGGGCTCCGACACCAACCGCGGATCGGCCGATCTAGGCCACCTGGTGCTTTC
>DAOLNX010000110.1:0-9408 GCA_035416785.1 Smithellaceae bacterium
ACCTGTGACATCCACGGTGTAAGCGTGGCGCTCTTCCAGCTGAGCTACCCGCCCAATGCCCCAAAAAAGCTTTGTGCTTCTAACAACATTGTCTTTGCTTGTCAAGCGATAAAATTCAAAAAAGGTGGTTATCCCACAACCTGTTCTTTCATCAGTCTCCGTATTTCATCGTCGGTATGTCCGAGTGTGCGCAGGATTTCAAAAGTGTGCATTCCCGGCAATGGCGGCGGTATGTTTTTTCCCGTGTCAAATTCTGAAAAAATGGCGGGAAATGCTCGAAATTGCGTTTCTTCCTGAACGAAATTCTTATTTTTCGGGTCGGCCTGGCGATATTGGGTCTGGGCATCTGTGAAACTTTCCTCAAGATTGTAAACAGGTCCGCATGGAATATCTGCCTTATTGAGCAAGGTCAGCCATTCCTCAAGATTTCTGGTCAGAAATATTTTTTTTAAAAGAGCGGAGATTTCTTCTCTCCGGGCGATGCGGGTAAATAGGTCCAAGGATGCCCAATCGTTTATGTCCATAATATTGCATAGTTTATTCCAGAAATGATCTTCGTGTACAATGCCCAGGGAGATCCATTTTCCATTTTGTGTCCGGAAAAGACCGTAATGGGGAATGTAGAGGGATTCGCTGTCTTTTTTTCCCTGAAATCCTGACGATAAAGAGGCTCCCAGCCATGAAAATACGCCCGCGGTCATGGAGACGTCAATATACTGTCCAATACCGTCGTTTTTTCTGGCAAGAAGAGCGGTTAAGATGGAAATGGCGGCAAACATGCTTCCGGAAACGTCCGCCAGAGGAATGGCCGGCATTTTGGAATAGGCATGCAGGTCTTCTTCCAGGCTTAAAATTCCTGCGTAGCCCAGATAGTTGATGTCGTGACCTGGTTTATTTCGGTAAGGACCTTCCTGACCGTATCCGGTGATCGAGCAATATACGATTTGAGGATTGATATTTTTGATGGTTTCGTAATCAACATTGAGCTTTTGGCAAACGCCCGGACGGAAACCTTCGATCAAAACGTCTGCTCTCCGGGCAAGACGATAAAAGATATCCTTTGCGGCAGGCGATTTCAGGTTCAGACAGATGCTTTTTTTATTCCGGTTCAGGCTGTTGTACAGAAAGGGCAAAAGACGGGCAGGATCGCCTTCCCGGGTATTTTCAATCTTGATGACTTCGGCGCCCAAATCGGCAAGAATCATAGAACAATAAGGACCCGGCACCTGGATGGATAAATCCAGAATGACCATTCCATCAAGCGGTAATCTTTTTTCACGTCGCTGTGCGTCCTGAAATTGCATTTTCGGGCCGTTTTCTTTTGGCTGAAGGGTTTTTAAATCAGGACTTCCATGTCGGTCAGCGGATATGCCATGCAGGGATGAATGTAACCGAATGTCCGGTCGGATTTTCTTAATTTCACACCATTTGGCGAATAGACCTTCCCCGAAAGCAGCTTTGTCCGGCAAAGGTTGCATTCGCCGGAACGGCACAATGCAGGCAAGTTCCATCCCGCTCTCTCCAGCGAAATCATGAGCGGTTCCGAAGCAAGCGCTTTCAGCGATTTTCCACCTTTGATGCGGACATGGAAAAGGTCATCGGCTTTTACGTTTTCCGGCCACCCCGGATACAAAACAATGTTTTTCGGCGCGCCCATCACCTCGACTTTGATTTTTCTGGGAGGAATTTGCAGCTTTTCAAGTTCGGGCAGACAAAATTGATACATCGCCCGGGGTCCGCAAATAAAATAGGTCCAGTCCGAACCATCAAGTCTTTGCTTCAGCAGGTCTGCATGGAGAAATCCTTTTAATCCCGAACAGGTAGGCGATGGTTCCGAGACCACGAGATCCCATGAAAAGTTGACGTGTTGCAGGGCAATCCGGGAAAGCTCCTCTTGATAGATCACATCGTCTTCGGTCTTGCAGCCGTAAAATAGATGAATTCTGCGGTTCAAATTCTTATCAGCCAACTCCCTGATATTGCTCATAAAAGGGGTTATGCCGCTTCCTCCGGCCAGGAAAGCCAGCTTTTGACCGTGAACGAGCGGATTGTAATGGAAAAAACCAGCGGGCGAACTGCCGACGAGTTTGTCGCCCGGCCTGAGTTCGTCCAGAAGGTAATTGGACACAAATCCGTCCTCCACTCTTCTGACCGCAATCTCATAATAGCCGGTCTGAGATGGCGCAGAGGCGATGCTGTAGGGCCTACTGGTCCGGACCCCACCGATTTCCACGAAAATATTGATATACTGTCCTGCCTGAAAAGGCGGCAGCGCACCGTTTCCGGAAACGAATTTTATGGATTTGGTGCTGGCGGTTTCCCACTTGGTTTCCGACACGGTCAGTTCCAGACGGGTCGGATGCAGCATATCGATTCTGGTTTTGACTTCGCCTTTTTGGGTCTCGTAATCAAAACCGTATTTTTCAAGAACCAGGCTTTCCCTGAGGAGATCCTGATAGCCTTCTATCTGCTGGATAATCTCTTTTTTTGCCATGATTCTCCCCTACCGGTTTTTGAGAAGACGCGAAATCCGACGCGCCACGGATGTGCCGGATTGAAGCGTCGGCTGGAAACCGCCGGCGCCGTTCCATGCGCCGGTAAAATAAAGTCCTCCGATTTTTGAGCCGGCATCGATAAAAAGACTGGTTTCGCGCATAAAATGATCCGAACCGTATATGGCGCCACCTGGATGCCCCAGATACCTCATGTGCGTAAGTGGAGTTGCCGGTTCTGCCTCTTCCAGATGACTTCGCAAGTCCGGAAAAACCTTTGCCGCCAGGTTGATCATTTGTTCGGCAAAACGGTATTTCGTGTCGTAATATTTTGCAGGAGGAACCGAAAGCCAGGGATCTGCATATTGGAGAGTAACCATGGAGGCCTGGCAGGCGCCCGCAGGCGAAAAATCCGGATCATCAACATCATAACAACTTAGCAGAGAAAATTCGGCTGCATCGAGCGTTTTCATTTTTCGGTAGGCGTGGTCAGCATCCGTGGTGGAGCAGATAAAATTGGTGGCTTTGTCCATTCCCAATTCAGCTGGTGGACAATCAAAACCCATATAAACGGTAAAAGCCGAAAGACCAACCGTTCTGGCATTGAGCGCTTTGATCTCGTCAGCCGGACAGTGTTCGGCTCCGACAAGATCAATCAGCGTGGTGATCGGCCCGGCATTGGAAATGACATATTTTGTCGAGATTTCCTCTCCATCCTCCGTGATGACGGATTGAACTTCACCCTTTCCTCCGACAACGATTTTCCGGGCGGCCATATTGAAGCGGGCCGAACCACCAAAGTTCAGAAAAGCATCAAGAATCGCGTTAGACATCGCCTGCGACCCACCTTTGATATGCCAGGGTTTGAATTCGATGTAGGCCCAGAGCATCACGGCCATATCCAGAAAACTGAGCCTGGCCGGAGGCATACCCGCATAGCTCCAATAGATGGAAACCGCCATCTGCAGAGCGTGGTCGTCAAGATACTGATCAAGAACGGTTTGTGCGTCTTTTAGGGCAAGCTTGAAGAAAAGAGGATATTTTTCCGGAGATGCCGCCGGATCATTCATAAACAGCACCTGGACCATTTCCGTGCAAAAAGCGTAGACAAGGTCGAAAAACTTGACAATCCCTTCTTTTTCAGCCCGAAATGCTTCCACAAGAGCTTCTATGGATGCCGCTCTGTCGGCTTTGAGATTGATGTCCATTTTTCCCGGAATGACAATACGATAAAGATTTTTTTGCTGAACAAAATCAATCTTGTCCATAACGCCAAGATCGGAAAGGAGCATCCGCAAAGGTCCCGGAAATTCCGGAATCCCCAAACCGCTTAACTGATGAAGTGCGACTTCAAATTCAAATCTGCCGCGGATAAAACTCGTTGCACATCCGCCCGGCACATTGTGACGCTCTAAAAGAAGGGTTTTCTGTCCGTCCCGTGCAAGACTTGCGGCTGCAGCCAGTCCACCATTACCCGCCCCTATCACAATCACATCATAATCCGGCATGGTTCCTCCGCTTGGTCCGGTCGCGTGTTTATTCTTCTGCAGGATTTACCAATTTTCTTAATTCTTTCCCAACCTTAAAAACGGGTAGCCGTTTGGGCTTCACTGCCGTTTTTGTTCCGGTCTTCGGGTTTCTTCCCGTATAGGCTCCGTATTCCTTGACATGATAGCTGCCGAACCCCCGGATTTCAATTCTTCCGTTCTTTTTCAATTCTCTGGCGAAGCCGTCAAATACAATGTCAACAACATCCGATGCCTGAATTTCCGTCAGTTTCTGTTTTTCTGCCAGTGCGGCGATGAGGTCTGATTTATTCATAACGATTGAACTCCTGATTTTTTTTTGTTCTATATCTGAAAACAGTGCGAATATTCAATAAAAATTATTTATTTTCAAGCTGAAGAAAGCTATAAAAATCCCGACAGTTGGAATAACGTAAATTGTTCAAATAAATCAATGGAGTTGGATATGACGGAATTGATAGGTCTTTTCATGGGAATCCTGCTTTTGGTCCAAATCGTCATCGGATGGCTTTTGAAATCTTTCTATTCGAAAAGATCCGGAGAGCTTGCGGCCCGTCTTGAAATTCTGGAAAATCTGCAAAAACATGCGGAATCCGCTTTCCGGGAGGAAGCCGCCCGAACTCGAAATGAAAGCGGCCTGGCCGCAAGGCAGCAGCGTCAGGAACTTGCCCAATCTTTGACTGCCTTTGGAGATGCCGTTTCGTCGCAGATGCTTGCCCTGACGAAATCAAGCGGTGAAAAGCTTGACCGTGTTCGGCTGGAATCCACAGCTGCCGCCAAAGAACTGCGGGAAGAAGTGATTCTGACACTCACAAACATCATTGAAACTGCCAAGACCACGATGACCGATCTGGGACATCTCCAGAAAAGCCTGCTTGCCGACATGTCGGCCGCCATTGAAAAACTTGCAGATTCAAACCAGGCAAAGCTGGAAGCGGCTAGAATTTCGCTGGAAGCAAAGCTCCAGATCATCCAGGCGGAAAATACAAAACAACTGGAGCTGATGCGTCAAACGGTGGATGAAAAATTGCAGGGCACACTGGAAAGACGCCTGGGAGATTCCTTTAAACTGGTCAGTGAACGTCTGGAACTCGTGCATCAGGGCCTGGGAGAAATGCAGGCCCTGGCCAACGGTGTGGGTGATCTGAAGAAGGTCCTGTCCAATATTAAAACACGGGGCGTCTGGGGCGAGGTGCAATTGGGAATGCTGCTGGAACAGGTTCTTTGTCCGGAACAGTTTGAAGCCAATGTTTCTCTGAAAGACAACGCCGAGCGCGTGGAATATGCCGTCAAGCTTCCGGGACAAAATCCGGAAGCCAAAGAAACGGTCTGGCTGCCGATCGACGCGAAATTTCCGCTTGAAGACTACCAGCGCCTTTTGGAAGCGCAGGAAAAAGGCGATGCCCCGGCGGTGGAAGCGGCGGGAAAACAGCTGGAAAACCTTATGAAAATGTGTGCAAAAGATATTTGTCGGAAGTATCTGAACCCGCCCAAGACCACGGACTTTGGCATTTTGTTTCTGCCCATCGAAGGGCTTTTTGCTGAAGTGGTGAGAAGAACAGGCCTTGTAGAAACCCTTCAACGGGATTTCCGCGTCGTTATTGCCGGACCCACAACCCTTTGGTCTATTCTGAACAGCCTTCTAATGGGATTTCGCACATTGGCCATTCAGAAGCGATCCGGCGAAGTATGGCATCTCCTGGGAGCAATCAAAACAGAATGGCGAAAATATGGCGATATGCTGGACCAGATTCAGAAAAAACTCCATTCGGCTTCGGAATCTCTGGAAAAAGCTAAAATCCGATCGAAAAGCATTGAAAGAAAACTAAATAATGTCGAGGAATTGCCGGAGGTGGAAACCTCCCGCCTGCTTCAGGGCGAATCGCGGGAAAACGAGGAGGATTTTTGAAGTCTTCTTTCCCGGATGAAAATGATATTGTCAAGAAATTTGGTTTGTGCGATAGAAGGCTTGAAAAATCTGCGGGAAGAACCTGGAAAAATCGTTCTGGCCCGCTTTGGTCATGCAGGAATGATTCACAAGATGGCCCGGGAGGTATTTTTGCCAGAAAAGAATAATGAGTCTGCACGGCGGCTTCTTATGTGCATTAACGCCGTCCTTCAGAAAAAAGCTAATAATATCATTGCTCTAAATATTAAAGAGCGATCCTCGTTTACCGACTATCTGCTGATTTGCTCTGGATCATCGGACCGCCAGGTAAAAGCGGTAGCCGATGCGATCCGAGAGTTTCTCAAGAAAGAAGGCATTTTGCCTCTGGGCGTCGAAGGAGAAGCAAATGCCGAATGGATTTTGCTGGATTATGATGATGTCGTTATTTCTGTTTTTCAGGAAGAGCCCCGTGCTTTTTACAACCTGGAAAACCTCTGGGATGCGCCACGAATGCATATTGATGAAAACGCAAAGGAAATCAAGATATTGACAAAGGAAATGGATTGACAATCCGCGAATTTATCGCTGAGGTTTCCGACACGCTGTTTCCCCCTCTTTGCCTGGCCTGTTCGGAACTTCTCTTGGGTGGCAGGGAAACCATTTTTTGTCCGGATTGCCTTTCTCAAATCAATTTTTTATCGGGAAGCCGTTGTCCGGTCTGCGGCGAGCATTTTCCGGATTCTCCGTCAGAAAACCACATATGTGGACACTGCCTGACCCATCCACCCTGGTTCTTTTCCGCCCGGGCCGCAACGACCTACGACGGCAGGATTCTAAAGGCGATTCATCGGTTTAAATACGGCCGCAATATCACGATCGGGCGGGCTTTAGCCTTTTTTCTGGCCGGTTACTCTTTTGACGATCTGGATTTCAGCCGTTTTGATGCAGTCATGCCGGTTCCTTTGCATCTTGGGCGATTGCGGAAACGGGGATTTAATCAGGCGCTGATTCTGGCTAGAGGTTTGGGCGAAAAATATGGCATGACGCTTGATTTCCGCTCGCTGAAACGAATCAGGCCGACGGTAACTCAGACAGGTTTGAATCGGAAGGAAAGACTTGAAAATATCTCCGGGGCTTTTCAAGTCGAGTACCCCGAAAGAATCCACGGGAAATATCTGCTTCTGGTGGATGATGTATACACGACCGGAGCAACGGTCAACGAATGCGCCAAAACGCTGATCCGGGCCGGAGCCAAACAGGTAGTGGTTTTGACACTGGCCAGGGTTTCTGAAGACAAGGAGAAATCATGAATAAGATTCTCAACAGGGAAATGCTCAAAAAAGAGTTGGAAAAATTATCCAAACAAGGAAAAAAAATCGCTTTTACCAACGGCTGTTTTGATATTTTACATGTGGGACACGTCCGCTATCTGATTGAAGCAAAAAAAACCGCCGACATTCTGGTGCTGGCGTTGAACAGTGATGCATCCGTCCAGGCGATCAAAGGAGAAAAAAGACCGCTTGTGCCTCAGGAAGAAAGGGCGGAGGTATTGGCATCCTTGGAATGCATTGATTATATTACGATATTTTCCGAAGAAACTCCTCTGGAGCTGATCGTCTTTTTAAAGCCGGATATTTTGATTAAAGGGGGCGACTGGCCGATCGAAAAAGTGGTGGGAAGAAATGAAGTGATAGAGTCGGGAGGAAAGGTAGAACTGATTCCGGAGGTTATCGGCAAATCGACCACCAATATCGTGGAAAAAATTCTGTCCGTTTATGGATCGTGATCCCGCCGTGGGGGGAACAGCTATCCGGATAAAACCGGATGGGTTTTGCGACTTTCTGTAAATTCATCATTTTTCTTCTTTACAAAACAGGTGCCTTTGGGTATGAGGAGCAGCTATTACATATTATATCATCAAGGAGCTGCGGCATTGGAAAAACGAACGACTTTAAAGCCGGAAAAGCTTGATGCTTTTCGGAAACTTCTGACACAGAAAATCAATGAACTGCTGAGTGAAGCGGGAAAAACCGTTTCGGAAATGACCAGCGGCAAAGAAAATTTTCCTGACCCTAATGACAGGGCAACCCTGGAATCCGACCGGAATTTTGAGCTGCGCATCCGCGACCGGGAACGCAAACTGATCGTAAAAATGCAGGAAGCCATCAAGCGAATCGACGACGGAACTTACGGGATCTGTGAAAGCTGCGGCGGGCCGATTTCTGAAAAAAGGCTCCTGGCCAGACCGGTGACGACGGAATGCATCGATTGTAAAATCAAGCAGGAAAAAATCGAAAAACTCAAGGGTGAGTAAAAAGTTGTCAACAGAAGCCCCGCTAACGGGGCTTTTTTATGGCCTTTTTCCATATCAAATCCAATATCTTTTCAATCATGAGGCGCCATGTTCGTCCAGATCGCCCTCAATATTCCAGCCGATAAGCTTTTTACCTATGAGGTTCCGGCGACTCTTCAATCCTCTATTCAGATCGGCAAACGTGTTTTCGTCTCTTTCGGCCGCAGAAAGCGCACCGGTATCATTGTGGGCATCTTGCCGAACTGCGAAAGAAAAGATATTAAAACTATCCATGAAATTCTTGATGATGAACCACTCTTCGATAAAGAAGAGTTAAAATTCTATTCCTGGATTGCCGAATACCTCCTTTATCCGCTGGGTAAAACTCTGGCCGAGCTGATTCCCGCCGGAGGAGAAAAAAAGGATTTTTTGTGGATTGCCCCCATCACGACGCCCCCGGATGCCCAACCGACACCCGCGCAGAAAAAACTTTTGGATATTTTGGCCCTTCATCCCCGCGGTCTTTCCCTTCAAGAATTTGTCAAAATCTCCGGAATGAAAAACGCCTCCGCTCTGACACGCAGTCTGCGCATGGCGGGCATGGTGGAAATGTTTAAAAAAGAGAAAAAGCAGGCGGGCATTCAAACAGAAAAATATATTACTGTGCATGAGGAGGCAAAAGGCAATATCCGGTTGACCTGCCGGCAACAGGTGGTGTTTGATTATCTGAAAAAATCCGGTCCTTCTGTTCTTCCTGAACTTCTAGCTGCCTCCGGTTCCACTGCCGCCATCGTGAAAACGATGCTGAAAAAAGGTGTGCTGAGCCTGAAAACCCATGAAAAAATTCGTAAAACCAATATCACACCTCTGTTGCAATCCCCTTGCCGGAAGCTTGTTCTCAATGAGGAACAGGCAAAAGCTCTGGAAAAGATCAATGGCTTTATCAGCAGCCATACTTTTTCCACCATTTTACTGCACGGAGTCACCGGCAGCGGCAAAACGGAGATTTATCTTAGCGCGATTGAACAGGCGTTAAAAACCGGTGGATCGGCTCTTTATCTGGTTCCCGAAATTGCTCTCACGCCTCAGTTGCTCTCCCGGATCAGCGGAAGGTTTGACACCGATCAAATCGCTGTGATTCACAGCGGTATCTCTGAAAATGTCCGTTACGACCAATGGAGACAAATCCGGCGCGGCCTGATCCACTTG
>DAOLNX010000111.1:0-9123 GCA_035416785.1 Smithellaceae bacterium
TTATTTCAAATATCTATCCGTTTAGCAAGAAGCTCAACTGCCGTTTTTAGGTTTATATAGGAGTTTCTAATAAAATATTGCAACTTTCGTTACGGATGTGTAAAAAACAGGTCAAATGAATTATCGGTACTTAACGACAATGAGTGAAACAACACAGATGGTCTCTACTTTAAAAAAATGCCTGAAAGCCAAAGGGATGACCTACCGGGATCTTGCCTTGAAATTGAATCTTAGTGAACCAAGCGTCAAAAGGCTGTTTGCCGAACAGTCGTTTTCTCTCAAGCGACTGGAACAAATATGCCAGGCGTTGGACCTGAGTTTTTACAATCTGGCAAAGTTGAGCGCCGAAGCGGAAAGCGGAGTCAGTGTTCTTACGATCGAACAGGAAAAAGCGCTTGCGGAAAATCCCAAGCTGATGGTCTTTTTCTACCTGGTTCTCAATGGACGGGAGCTTTCCAGTATTACGGAAGATTATAAATTTACGGCACCCGAAGCTCATGATATGCTTGCAAGTCTGGAAAAAGTGAAACTGGTCGAACGCTACCCGCACGATAAAGTCAAACTGCTGGTTTTTAAAAACATTGTCTGGAACCACCATGGTCCCTTGAGAAAAAAATACGAGGCCCAAATTCAAAATGAATTTCTGGAATCGTCATTTGCGCAAGCCGATGAAAAGAAATATTTTTCCTATGGCAAACTTTCCGAGTCTTCCCGACAAATTCTCATGAAAAAAATCGATCGTCTGACCAAGGATTTCAATGAACTTCTGGAAATCGACAAAGCCCTTCCCGGTGAAAACCGTCAGCATGTGGGATTATTGATCAACTACCGTCCCTGGGTATTCTCACTCATCAGAGACTTAAAGCGGAAAGTATCATAACCGGTCATACACTAATGTCAAAATTCTCTCATTCGTAAAGTCTTTCCCGTAGCTGCTTTTAATACCAAAAGGATCGAATATCGATACTTAATATTTTAGTATTGATTTTTGTCGATATTCCCTTTAATTGTCCACGCCAGGAACCATGAAGCGAAGCAAATCCAAACGGATTGGAGAAAGTATTATTTCCTATGATTTATGTTCACGGCTTCGGGCATTTTCATCCCGAAAATGTCATCACCAATAAATTTCTTGCAGATCTGGATATCGGCACAACGGAAGAATGGATTCTCGACCGTGTGGGGATCGAGTCACGACGCACTGTTTTGCCCCTGGAGTATATCCGCGACACGAAAAATGCCAATCCTGAACTCGGTTATCAAGTAAGATTGTATTCCAATGCCAAGGGAGGCGCCGAGGCGGCGCGGATGGCCATCAAGCGGGCCGGGATTACCCCCCAGGACATCGGCCTAGTCATTTCGGGAAGCTCCATTCCCGAATTTCTGGTGCCGTCCGAAGCCTCCACCGTCGCAGGCGAGTTGGGCATCGACGTTCCCTGCTTCGACCTGAACGCGGCCTGCACCACTTATGGCATGCAAATCAATTTCCTGGACATGATGAAGCCGGAAAAGCTACCGCCCTACATTCTGATTCTCAATATCGAACTGACGACGCTGGGCGTTGATTTCTCCAGCCGCGCCTCTGCAGTCCTGTTTGGCGATGCCGCCGCCGCTACGGTCGTTTCCACCAGCGTGCCGTCGCATCTGACGTTTTCGGATTGCCATGTTTTCGGCAAGCCCACGCAATGGGACAAGATTGTTGTTCCCAAGCTCGGATATTTCAGCCAGGACGGCAACATGGTTCAGAAATTCGCCATTGTGAAAATGACGGATGCCTTAAAGAGCGTCCAGGCTTCGCATGCCGAAAACTGTGACCGCTTTCTTTTTGTCGGACATCAGGCCAATTTCGGCGTGCTCACGACAACCTGCGAACGGACAGGCATTACAGAGGATGCTCACTGGTACAATGTCACAAAATTCGGCAACACCGGTTGCGCAGGAGCCCCTGTTGTCTTGAGTCAGCATTGGGATGATCTCCGGGCCGGCGATTGCGTGGCCGTCGTCCTGGTGGGCGGCGGTTTAAGCTGGACCCACATGGTCCTCACCGTAAACGAGAAAGGATGCAAATGACGTATCAAGAATTTATGGAAAGAAGCACATTCGGCCAGGAGGAAATTCTGGCTGCGTCATACGGACAACTGGTGGATGATCCGCCCGAACATTTCGATGGCCGTCCTCCCGCCCCGCCGTTTCTCATGGTGGATCGCATCACGTCCCTGACAAGCGACGGCAGGCGCGGCACGATTTCGGCGGAGCTGGATATCCGCTTGGATGCCTGGTATTTTCAATGCCACATGCCGGGTGATCCCGTGCAGCCCGGCTGCCTCTCCGTGGACGCCATCTGGCAGCTTCTGGGATTCTATTGTCTGTGGCGTGGAGCGCTTGGCGCCGGCCGCGCGCTCGGGAGCGGAGAAATTGCTTTTCAGGGCCAGATCCGCCCCTACAACAAGCTGGTCCGCTATGAAATTAACGTCAAGCGTTACGCTTTGCTCAAAGAATCCGGCGCAGCCATCATCATTGGAGACGGTGAAATCTTTGTGGATAATGAACTGATTGCCTGGGTCAAAGAAGCCCGCACGGGAATCTTCAAGGGGATTGTGTACCGGGACTATCCCAGACGGTCGGTAAATTCCATGGGCGGCATGATCAGGAGGGACGTATGAATGAAAAACCGGTAGCCATTGTCACGGGAGGCGCATCCGGCATTGGGGCGGCCTGCTGCCGCGTCCTAGCCGAACGGGGATTTGATGTCGGAATTCAGTACCGCAGCAGGAAGGCACAGGCGGAAGCCCTTCTGTCGGAGATTGCCTCAGGCTCGCTTTTACATGCCGATCTGGCCGATACGGATCAGATTGAAAAGCTGACAAGCAACATCAAAGATCAATGGGGGCGCGTTGATGTGCTGGTGAACAATGCGGGCCACTCCATCAATGCCGACATCATTACCATGAAGATGGAGCAGTTCGACGAACAGCGGGCGCTGATGCGCGGGGTCTGGTATCTGACGAAAAGGATTCTTCGCCAGTTCATGATCCGCCGCAATCAGGGCCGGATTATCAATATCTCCAGCATCGTCGGTCACACGGGCAATATCGGCCAGATTCCCTACACGATGGAAAAAGCGGCGCTCGACGCCTTTACAAAATCCCTGGCAAAAGAGCTTGCCGGGAGGAACATTCTTGTAAATTCCGTCGCGCCGGGGTTTATTGATACGGACATGACGCGGGAACTGCCGGACAACATTCGTGAGCCGATCATCGCTCAGATTCCCCAGGGGCGCATGGGCAGACCGGAAGAAGTTGCTGAGGTGGTCGCGTTTCTTTCGACATCCGGCTCTTACGTGAACGGCAGCGTCATTCATGTGAACGGGGGGCTCTATGGAGGCTGACAGGCAGTTGATTGCCCGGGTGCTCGCGGCGGTTCCCCAGCAGCCGCCTTTTCGGTTCATTGACGACATTCTGTCTGTTGATGAAAACCATATTGTGGGAGCCTGCCGCTTTCCCGAGAACGCGGATTTTTACAAGGGCCATTTTCCCGGCAAGCCTTTGACGCCAGGAGTTCTTTTGCTGGAGGCTCTGGCCCAGACCGGCGTGGTCGCCTTCGGCATTTATCTCGTCATGAAAACCGGCGCGATGACCCAGGAAGAAATGCAGCGCTACTTCACCCTTTTCACCTTCATGGAATCCGTGGAATTTACCGGTTTGGTCAAACCGGGAGAACGGGTGATTGTCCGTGGAGAAAAAATCTATTTCCGTAAACTGAACATTAAAGCGCGGGCTGTCATGGAGCGGGAAAACGGTGAACCGGTCTGTTCCGGCATCATCGCCGGCATGGCCGTCCGGGTGGAGGAGTAATAAATGGATCATAAGGACGTAACAAAAAAAAGAATCGTCATTACGGGCATGGGGGTTGTGGCCCCTAACGGACACGGGCTTGCCCGTTACGAAAAAGCCCTGCGGGAAGGACGCTCGGGCATCCGGTTTATTCCGGAGCTGGCGCAACTCAATTTTTCCTGTCAGGTGGCAGGCGTTCCCGAAAACTTTGAGAACATCCTTCCAGAATATTTTGACCCCGAACAGCTTCTTTCCATCAACAACAATATCGGTTACGCGTCCGTTTCCGCGGTGGATGCCTGGCGCGACGCCGGATTTGATGTTCCGAAAGCCGAAGATGACCGGGTGGATTGGGATACGGGGGCAATCATCGGGTCGGGAGTCGGAGGAATCGACACCATCGCCAAAACGGTGGTGCCCATGGTCAACGAAGGCCGGGTGCGCCGGATGGGAAGCCGGGTTGTGGAACAGGTCATGGGAAGCGGCACCAGCGCCCGGATTGCGGGATTGCTGGCGCTTGGAAATCAGGTGACATCCAATTCCTCCGCCTGCAGCACGGGTAACGAAGCGATCATTGACGGTCTGCAACGAATCCGTGCGGGGATGGCCAAAAGAATGCTGGTCGGCGGCTCCGAAGGGGCATCTCCTTATATTTGGGGCGGATTCGATGCTATGAAGGTCATCTGCCGGAAGTTCAACGAACAACCGGAAAAAGCCTCGCGGCCTTTGAGCGCCACGGCGGGCGGTTTTGTTCCCGGTTCCGGCGGCGCGGTTCTGGTGATTGAAGAATTGTCCTCTGCACTGACCAGGGGCGCTCAAATCTATGGAGAGATTCTTGGCGGCGCCGTCAATTGCGGAGGCCACCGCGGCGGAGGCTCCATGACCGCTCCTAATCCGGAAAGCGTCAAGCGCTGTATCCGACAGGCGATTGAAGACGCGGGGATAGCCCCCCGGGAAATCGATGCCATCAACGGACACTTGACGGCCACTTACGCAGACCCGGTGGAAGTGGGAAACTGGGCTCAGGCATTGGAGAGAACCCCCGACGATTTTCCCTATATCCAGGCGACAAAATCCCTGGTCGGCCACTGTCTGGGAGCGGCCGGGGCCATCGAGTGCGTCGCCGTGGCTCTTCAGTTGCAAGGTGGTTTTCTTCATCCATCAGTGAATTCCGAAGATGTCCATCCGGAGATTGCCGCGTTTTCCAGGTCCATTCCCCAAAAATGTCTGGAAATGCCGAATATGAAAATTATCGCCAAAGCCGGATTTGGTTTTGGCGATGTCAACAGCTGTATCATCTTTAAAAAATGGGAAGGAGAATAAAAAACAATGGAAGAGAAACACATTTTTGAACAACTGCTGGACATCCTGAAACTTTATACAAAGGATGCAAGTCTGCTGGTCAAAGCAACCCTGAAGACTCACATTCTGGATGATCTGAAAGTGAATTCGGCGCGCCTGGTGGACATCATCATCAAGTGCGAAGACACGTTTGGCATCACCATCGAAGACGATGAAGCAGACCAGATTCGCACCATCGGCGACGCCGTAAGCCTGGTTCAGCAGAAACTGGCATGACCTCGCTGAAGCTCCAGAGGATCATCGGGAAAATCGCGTCTTTTACCATAGCCCCTCTGTACATCCTTTATCTCCGGATCATCAGGGGGTACCGGATTCGCAATTTGCGGCAAATCCGCAAACAGTGGAAAGACTTAACTCAAGATTACGCCGGACCGTGGCTGATTTGTTCCAATCATCTGACCATGATTGATTCGTTAATCATTACCTACGGCCTTTTGTCGCTTGCGGATCATCTCCGGCACTATGAGAAAATTCCCTGGAATCTGCCGGAGCGGACGAATTATTATCATCACCTTTCGCTGAGGGTGATCTGCTACCTGAGCAAGTGCCTTCCCGTTGAACGCGGCGGGGATCGCGACAAGATCATGAATACGCTTGCATCCTGCCGGGAACTTCTGGCTGCAAAACAGCACCTGATGATCTTCCCGGAAGGAGGCAGGTCGCGGACAGGCCGCATTGACAGAGAAAATTATTCCTACGGTCCGGGACGCTTTTTGACCGAACAGCCGGATTGCCGGGTTCTGTGCGTTTATCTGCGTGGTGACTGCCAGGAAAATTACAGTACCCTGCCTGTAAGGGGAGAATGCTTTACGTTGAATATCCAGCCCCTGACGCCTGAACCTGCGGGTCTTTCCGGACTGAAGGCTCAGCGCCACTATGCCGGTATGATTATCGGAGTATTGTCGCAAATGGAGGAAACCTATTTTGCCGCACATCGGGAACGATATTGTCGATCTGGATCTGCCGGACAACCTGGAGAAAATCCGGGACCGGCGCTTCCTTGACCGGGTTTTTTCAGATTCGGAAAGAAATTTTATTGAACAACATCAAGATCATGGCAATGACGTTCTCTGGGCGCTCTGGGCGGCAAAAGAAAGCGCTTACAAGGCGTTGAGCAAAGGCATGCCGGACATTCCCTCCACTCCCCGGCGCTACCGGGTTGTTTTTTCTGTTTTGGCACCGGACGGAACCGACAGTAGCGATGGTCAAGTCCAAAAGACTGGACCGAACAAAGATTCCATTTGGACCGGTAATGTGAAAACACCGGCAGGAAATGTCTTCTGTCAAGCTTTGCTCACCCCGGACTATGTTCATTGTCTGGCTGTTACCGGAGGATGCCTGCAGGAAAAGCGGATGATCTCCCAGGTACTGAAATGGAATGAACAGCAAGATCCATCCGTCACCTTGCGCCGGGCGGTAATTCAGCGCATTGCCGATACCGCTTTGCTAAATTCGTCGGCCATAGAAATTAAAAGACACTCCACGCCAAAAGGCCTGGGGCCTCCCTGCGTTTTCGTGCACAATCAGCCCAGTACAATAGATATTTCCTTAAGCCATGACGGCCGCTATGGGGCGTTTGCCTTTTGGCGCAACTGACAAGCTGCTTTCTTAGCGGATTTTCCTTTTTTTCCCCGGCCTTCAGGTTGAGAAAAGATTCCAGATTTCATCACCTGAAAGGGGCGCATGGGGAGGAATTTTGTTTCATGTTTGTGATTGAATGTTCGATGCAAAAAGATTACGGTGAAACCGATTATTGAATCTTGAATCAAAGGAGGAAGATGAATGAAAAAAGAAAAAACTGCAGGTTTGCCGGGGATGTTTTTGAGTTTGTTCCTGGGGGTGCTTTTGACGGTGACAAGCGGCATAGCTTATGCCAACGGCGGGGATGTTCCGACGCAATCCAAATCCATTCTGGAAATAACGTATGAAAACAAGGCCAAACAGGTGGTTCCTCTGGAGCAGCTATCGGGCAATATCCAAAGTATGGTCTTTAAGGGCGGGCAAAGCCATAATACAGTAACCGGTCAGACACCGCTTACTGCAGGATGGGATATCTTTGACCGGCCTTTATCCTACGGTCAGGTTAACTGGGCGGTTCAGAACGGCCAGTCAACCCATAACATGGAAGTAAATGTTCATCTTTCGGGAGCAATACCGAATCATGAATTTACGGTTGGCGTCCATTTGTTTAATCCGACAAGTACGATGTCGCGTCCTAACATCAGCGGTTTTGGCGGCTGGTTTGTGGGCAGTGAAGGCGTGATCGGTCGGGATGGCAAAAGCGCATACCAGATTGCCTATGATTTCGGCGGGCTGAAAACAAACGGAAGTGGAGACGGGTCGGCTAAATTTACGCTTTCCGTTCCTCCCGGAACCTATCATCTGCAATATACGATAAGAATTGGCGCTGTGAATAGCTGCCGTACCAATCAGGGCGTTTATCATGGCTGTTCTATCGTTTATCGTACAGGAGAAAAATTCAGCCAAAAACTGGAGACGGTTACCGTTTCGAATTAACAAAAAAAGATGCTGTTCTTTCCAGGAATTCAAAGGAGCGGTTTTTTAGCGGGAATCCAAGCTTGCTTTTTGGATTCCTGCCAAAAAATTTCCAAGTAAAACAATTCTTTATGCCGTGCATCAAGCACACCTTCAACAGATCCGAAAAGCACTCCTTCTTTGAAGGACGTCGGATCAATATAATTAGTTCTTTGAGCTCATTTCCAGCTTGAGAGTACCGTTTTTCTCATTGTTGATCAGGCGACAAGCTTTATTCCCTCAGCTCTTTCAATATCAATTCTTTCGAGAATGAATTTTGTTGGATTTGGGATATTATGGTTATCCGCGAGAAATTCGGGCAGGGTATTTCTGAGCGCGATGGCCGTAACGAGTTCGGAGGGAGCCAGTCCCGGGCGTATGGTGCGCATCCAGGAACCGAAAGAACGCCAGATCAGATCAGAAGATGTGGCGGAGAGAATCTGAAGCAGTCCTTGGGCGATGAGTCCGAGTTGGATGTGGCGGTGATAGGCATCGAGTTTGCGCCGGATGCCATTACGGTAGTCAGCCGTTTTTCTATGGGGATACTGGTTGCCGCTTTTTCGTTTGATGGGCGTCATGGCCGCCATCCAGAAGTGATATGCGAAAGTTCCGATAACACGCAGGGCCTGCTTGAAGGACAGTTCGATTTTGAAGCGCAGGCCATACAGTTCGATGATCTCCAGCGGCGACAGATTCAAATCTGTGGACAACAGAAAAATCGAACCGCGTGAAGGATGTCGGACAATGACGAAGCGGACAAGGATACCGACGGGTCTCCAGAGGAGATCGGCAACCCTGTAGCGCAAAGTAACGTTCTTTTCGCCATAAATAGGGCTTGCTGCTTGCAGAAAAGCGTCTTCGTCCTTAAGAAGTGAAGTGATTTTGATCTTCTGCCCATACTTTTGCGGTCTTCCCCGCTTGCGCTTTGTGACCTTATCCGGCACGCAAGGACGCTCAAAAGCGACGACATTGGTTTTGACCCGCGTGACCAGATGATTTCCATGTCCAAGTAAGCCGCGAACGATTTTGCCGGCGGCGTAGTAAGCGTCGGCAACAAAAATAAACGGTTCATCTATCCCCAGCGCATCGACCAGAAGAATCATTTTATCCAGAAGAGTCCGGTTATCGCGGTTAGAGAAGACAACACCTTCGTGGATACGACAAGTAAGCGGGACGGCAAAAACGCTTTGGGCCGTAGCCCGCAAGAGCACGGCAACGGTTTGGCAGGAGTGTCCGAAAATATACTCCGGTTTGGTGTTGGATTCGGACTGCTGGTGGATTTTTTTGACGGCGGGCATCTTTTTGCCTGATTTGGCCACCTTGATTCCGTCTCCAACGAGTACGGGTCTTCCGCCCATGCGCACCACGCCTGGTTGTTTGAAGACCAGACTCC
>DAOLNX010000112.1:0-9037 GCA_035416785.1 Smithellaceae bacterium
CACCGAGAACATGCCGATCGGGTTGTACCTGTACCGTCTTGAAGACTTTTCGGACGACCGGACGCTGCGCATGGTCTATGCCAATCCGGCGGTCAAAGCTTTGACCGGCCTCGGGCCGGAAGACGTGGTCGGCCGGACGCTTGACGAGAATTTTCCAGGCCTCCGGAGCCAGGGCATTCCCCAGTGCTACGCTGATGTGGTGCGCAGCCAGAACGCCATCACCTTCGAGGAAATGAATTACGAGGATGACCGGCTGCTGCGGGCATACTTCTCGGTCAAAGCGTTTCCTCTGCCTGGAAACCATGTCGGCGTGTTCTTCGAAAACATCACCGAACGTAAACAGGCGGAAGAGAAGCGGCGTGAATTGGAGGAGAGACTGCAACGATCCGAGAAGATGGAGGCCTTGGGCACTTTAGCCGGTGGCGTTGCTCATGATCTCAACAATGTGCTGGGGATTGTCCTTGGTTACTCCGAACTGCTCGCAAGCAGCCTGGAAAAGTCCAGTCCCCTGCAATCCCGAATTGAAAACATCATGAAGGGGAGTGAAAGGGCCGCGGCAATCGTTCAGGACCTGCTTACCCTGGCCAGAAGAGGAGTACAGACCAAAAGTCCCGTCAGGATCAATGAGATCATCATGGATTTTCTGAAGTCGCCGGAGTATGAAAGGATTCTTTTATACAATCCGCGGATGCAGGTGAATGCCGATCTTCAGGCGGACATCCTGAATATCATGGGTTCCAAAATCCATCTCTATAAAACCATCATGAACCTTGTATCCAATGCGTCCGAAGCCATGACCAATGGCGGCATTCTGAACATCAGGACGTCCAATCAATATCTGGACAGAGCCATACGCGGCTACGATGAGGTCCGTGAGGGAGATTATGTGGTGCTGTCGATGAGCGATGCGGGTGAAGGTATTTCCGCGAGCGACATGCGGCATATTTTTGAACCTTTTTATACGAAGAAGGTGATGGGAAGAAGCGGAACCGGGCTGGGACTGGCCGTGGTATGGGGCACAGTGAAGGATCATGAAGGCTATATCGATGTGCAGAGCGAGGTAGGAAAGGGGACGACCTTTGACCTTTATTTTCCGGTAACGAGAGAAAAGGGATTGGATGAAAAGATCCCTGTTTCTTTATCGGATTACCAGGGCAAAGGCGAATGGGTTCTCATCGTGGATGATGTGCAGGGCCAGCGCGATTTGGCTTCCGAGATGTTGTCCAGATTGAATTATCAAGTGGCGTCTGTTCCCTCCGGCGAGGCGGCGGTTGAATATTGCAAAGCCAACAGAGCTGACCTGGTGGTCTTGGACATGATCATGGACCCGGGGATGGATGGACTGGATACGTACCAGAAGATTCTGGAGTTTTCTCCTGGTCAAAAGGCCATCATTGTCAGCGGCTTTTCGGAGACGGAACGCGTCAAGAAAGCGTATGAATTCGGCGTGGGGGCTTATATCAAAAAACCCTATGATCTGGAGCGGCTGGGTCTGGCGGTCAGGCGCGAACTGGACAGAAAATGAGCCTTGGGATGCAGGGATCTCCTTCCTTCAAAATTGAAAATCATCTTGATTTTCACTTCCGGATACGTTAAGCAAACCCGTATTCAAAATGACCCGTTTCATCAGATGGTTCAAGATTTTGGTGAGAAATGGAAAGGAGTGTTCATGGCTAAGTACGAATCAAAATCCCTCAGAAATCTGGCTGTCATCGGCCACGGCGGCACAGGCAAAACCTCTCTTTGTGAATCCCTATTGTATGTCAGCGGAAAAAATGAACGGCTGGGCCGGGTGGATGACAACACGTCCACCATGGACTTTGAACCGGAAGAACAGAAAAAACATGTTTCCATTTCATCGGCGGCCAATTTTGTGGAGTGGGACAAGCACAAAATCAATATGATGGATACGCCCGGCGATTCCAACTTTACCTTTGATATTCAATGCTCGTTAAGCGTGGTGGATAACGCCGTCGTGGTCGTGGATTCTGTCGGCGGCGTTGAATTCCAGACACAAAAAGTCTGGGAGCTGGCCGATCAGTATGCTCTTCCCCGCATGATTTTCATCAATCGGATGGATCGGGAAAGAGCGGATTTTTCTAAAGTTCTGGAAAGCATCAAGACCAAACTCAAAAAGAAAGCAACGCCTGTTTGTCTGCCCATCGGTGCGGAAGACAAGTTCCAGGGCATTGTTGATCTCATCGCCATGAAAGCCTATATCTTTGCTGACAATAAAGGCTCAGGCAAAGCCGTTGATATTCCCGCGGAGTTGCTCGATGAAGCCAAAGCGATGCACAGTTCCATGGTCGAGGATATCGCGGAAGCGGATGAGAATTTGATGAACAAATATCTGGAGGAAGGTGAACTTTCCGCGGAAGAGCTGAAAACCGGCCTCAAAAAAGGGGTTCTCTCCGGAAGCATTATTCCCCTGATCTGTGGATCGGCGGTGAAGGGCATTGGTGTCACAATGCTGATGGATTTGGCGGTCAGTTCTTTTGCGTCTCCGGTGGACCGCGGCCCTGTTAAAGGCAAAAAGCCGGGCGCGGAGGCCGTTGAAGAAAGAAAGCCCAATGAAGACGAAGCCTTTTCCGCCATTGTATTCAAAACCATTGCCGATCCTTATGCGGGCCGCTTGACTCTCTTCCGGGTTTATTCCGGCAAGCTCAATTCCGATTCGGCGGTTTATAACGCCTCACGAAAAATGACGGAAAAATTTGGCCATGTGTTCTTTTTGGAGGGCAAAAACCAGAAGCAGGCGGAAGTGCTGATCCCCGGAGATATTGCCGGTGTGGCCAAACTCAAGGAAACCGTGACCGGCGATACGCTTTGCGCGGAAAAAAGCCCCATTCTCTTTGAAAAAGTTCCCGTGCCGCCGCCCATTATGTCTTTTGCCGTCGAACCGAAATCCCGTGGGGATGAAGACAAGATTGCATCTTCCATTCATCGCCTGACGGAAGAAGATCCAACCATTGTTTTTTCGCGCAATGTCCAGACCAAAGAAATGATTCTCTCCGGCATGGGGCAGGTGCACATTGAAGTCAACATTGAAAAGATGAAAAGAAAATTCGGCGTTGAAGTCAATCTCAACACGCCGAAAGTGCCTTACTTGGAAACCATCAAGGGCAAAACCAATGTCCAGGGACGTTATAAGAAACAGTCAGGCGGACGCGGCCAGTTTGGCGATTGCACCATTGATATGGAGCCCTTGCCGCGAGGCGGAGGCTATGAATTCCTTGATAAAATTGTTGGTGGGGTTATCCCCGGTCAATATCGTCCGGCGGTGGATAAAGGCATTCAGGAAGCGGCGGCCAAAGGTGTGATTGCCGGTTATCCCGTGGTGGATTTTCGTGTGTCCCTGGTTTTTGGTTCTTACCATACGGTGGATTCGTCGGAAATGGCGTTTAAAATTGCCGGATCGCTTGCTTTCCAGAAGGGTGTGATGGAATGTCAGCCGATTCTGCTCGAGCCAATCGTGAACATCGCGATTGAAGTTCCGGATGAATACATGGGCGATGTAATTGGCGACCTCAACAGCCGCCGGGGACGTGTGCTGGGCATGGATACCAACGGATCCAACCAGGTCATCAAAGGACAGGTTCCTCTGGCGGAAATATTGAAGTATGCGCCTGATTTGCGCTCCATGACCAGCGGGCGCGGCAACTTTACTTATACGGAATCTCATTACGAGGAAGTGCCCGCCTTTATCGCGGAAAAAATAATTGCCGAATCCAAGAAAAACGCGGAAGAATAAAATTTCATGTTTAGCGCCGGAATTATCACCGTTAGCGACAAAGGATCCCAGGGCAAACGACAAGATCTCAGCGGCCCCGCAATCGCAGAAATGCTTGCGGGCGCCGCCATTGAAATTCGGAGCACCTGCATCGTTCCGGATGAAATCGATCAGATCCAGCAAGCCATCATCCACTATGCGGATTTGGAAAAGCTGGATTTGATTTTAACCACCGGCGGCACGGGGGTCAGTCCGCGTGATTTGACACCGGATGCCACTTTGAAAGTTCTTGATAAAATCATTCCCGGCATGGCGGAAGCCATGCGTTATGCAAGCATGAAGGTTACTCCGCATGCGATGATTTCCCGCGCCCTGGCCGGAATTCGCGGCCAATCCCTCATCGTCAATCTTCCCGGAAGTCCCAAAGGCGCCACAGAAAATTTAACCGCCGTCCTGCCCGCTCTATCTCACGCCATGGAAAAAATCAAGGGCGATCCCCGCGATTGCGCCACGCCGCCTGCCTAAAAAAATTACAATAAATTCATGATATTATGAAAGATATGCGGGTTTGAGGCCCCGCTTTCGTTTTTCAAGAGTCTGACAAACAGGTAAACAAAAAAAGCCCGGCAAGATCAACCGGGCGTTTTTTGGTTCAAGGTGTGGTGTCACTTTTTCAGCTAAAGGGTCCGGACAGCCACGATTCCTTCTATGCTCTTGATTTTATTAACTAAATCATCACTAATGGCCGTGTCCACATCAATGATATTGTAAGCCAGGTTGCCTTTGCTTTTATTAATCATGTCGGAGATGTTGATTTTGTTATTTGCCAGCAAATGCGTGATTTTTTCAATCATTCCAGGCGCGTTTTGATTGGCGATGGTCAGCCGGGCGTTTCCGGAGCGATCCAGCGAGCAATCGGGGAAGTTAACGGAATTTTTGATGTTCCCGTTTTCCAGATAATCCATAAGCTGCATGACCGCCATAATGGCGCAGTTTTCTTCGGATTCGTCGGTGGAGGCGCCCAGATGAGGAATGGGAATGACTTTGTCTGTCTGAATGACTTCCGCATCGGGAAAATCCGTGACGTAACAGGACACGATGCCGTCGGCAATCGCCTTTTTCAGAGAGGGAGTATCGACAAGACCACCTCGGGCAAAATTGAGAAGAACAACGCCTTTTTTCATGATGGCGAATTTTTCGGAGTTAATAAACCCTTTGGTATCTTTGTTTTGAGGAACATGCAGAGAAATGAAGTCGCATTCGGACAAGAGTTTGTCCAGACTGGGAGCTTTTTTGGTGTTGCGGGAAAGGCGCCAGGCTGCTTCGATGGACAGGAAGGGGTCATATCCCATAACTTCCATGCCCAAGCCTTCAGCGGTGTTGGCCACCATCGTGCCAATCGCGCCCAATCCCACCACGCCCAACTTTTTCCCTAAAATTTCTGTGCCGCCGAATTTGGATTTGCCTTTTTCAATCAAATCAGGAACTTTATCGCCTTCCGGCGCGAGGCCTTTGGCCCAGGAAACTCCGTCGACCACTTTGCGGGAAGCCAGCAGCATGCCCAGCACAACCAGCTCTTTCACGCCATTGGCGTTGGCGCCCGGCGTGTTGAAAACAACGATGCCCTGGGAGGAGCATTGATCAAGGGGAATATTGTTGACGCCTGCGCCAGCTCTGGCAATGGCTTTCACGGATGACGGCAGGGTCATTTCTTTCATTTCTTTGCTTCGGACCAAAATGCCGTCCGGATCCTGAATGTCCGTGCGATACTCATATTGATCTGAAAAAAGCGTGAGCCCTTTTTCCGATATTTTATTTAACAAATCAATGCGATACATGAAAATCCTCCTCCGGGTCTGATTGTTGCCGGCAGCCGCCGGGCTGCCTGATGAAAAAATGATCAATCCGAAATAGCTAAAGAAAACATGACCTTATCTTCGTTAAGATTTCTCGGAATTTTCCAAAGCCATTTCCCTCTGTCGCCTATCTCCTTTTTCCCATCCATCATCTGATGGGATTCATACAGGAAAGCCTGCAATTGTTCAAGTAAAAAACCTTGAAGCAACAAAACATAACATGGGGCTGATCTTCAAAATATCAAAATAATTTCATGAATCCCATATCGTTCGTTCAGAAAGTAAAAAGAGAAACCTCAAGATTCAAGTTTCAAATAGTTCATAACCAGGTTTCTGGCTGTTTACGCGAGCAGCCTGAAATGATATATTCAGAAACAATCAACATGATTCTTAAAGTGGGAAAGTAGTAAAAGAAAGGTTTGCCCATGAGTCTGACAAAAACAGTAAAAATTCTGAAATGTTTCTTGGTCTTGTTTATACTGATTTATTCCGCGACAAGCGCTTTTCCGGCGGAAGATAAAGTCTATTCTGCCATGCACCCGGACCGGGCAACCTTCTTAAATTGGTCTGCCAAATACCGCCTGGCGCCAAGAGCCACTATGGATGCGCGAATTTCGGCCAATCTGCGCTCATCGGCTGCCAGCGCCTCCTCGACATCCATCAATCTTCTGAATCGCATTCAATACACGCCCGCCGAGCGAGATCAGGGGTCGTGCGGCAGTTGCTGGGCCTGGGTCGGCACCGGCATTCTCGAGCTGGCCCTTTATGAATCCGCCGGTATCAAAGACCGGCTCTCCGTTGAATTTCAAAACGTCTGCAATGATGTTTACCCCTGGGCCTGTGACGGTGGCTGGCTTAACGATTTCCGGGGTTTTTATTCTAGGACGACTTATGCCATTCCGTGGTCCAATCCCGGCGCCGCCTATACGGCGACTCCCTTCAGTCCTGCTCTTTGCGCCGCCGTGACCAAATTGCCCCGGTATCAAATCGCGTGGCTCAGTTGGGCGATGACGATTCCGACAACGGACATACCCCAAGCGGAAGCGATTCTGAATATTAAAAACATTCTTAAACAGGGCAAGGGAGTTCACTTTCTCTTTTGTATGCCCAATAGAACTGTGTGGGATGATTTCCTGGATTTCTGGATGAACGAGTCTGAATCAAAGCTCTGGGCCAGCGACCCTTACTGCGGCATCGCTTGGGATGATTATGAAGCCATCGCTCATTCCGTTTTGATTGTCGGATACAACGACGATGACCCGGACTTCAATAATCATTACTGGATTATCCTGAACAGTTGGGGAACAACGGAGAAGCGCCCGAATGGTCTTTTCCGTCTCCGCATGAACACAGACTACAATTGTCCGATGGACCCTTTTCAGGCGTATTACTTCGAAACCATGGATGTGGACTACTGTGCATTCGTCATTTCTCCCGCCTTGCGAGAGATTGATGCCGCGGCCACAACAGGGGAAATAATGCTGACCACAAACGGAACCTGTAATTGGACCGCCGCCAGCAACGCACCCTGGATATTGATTACAGAGGGAAAAAGTGGCGCAGAAGGCGCAACCATCCGCTATGCGGTTCAAGCCAATCCAAACCCTCTTTCAAGAACCGGAACCCTGTCCATCGCCGATAAAACATTTGCGCTGAAGCAAAAAG
Organism: Smithellaceae bacterium; assembly: GCA_035416785.1. GTDB lineage: Bacteria > Desulfobacterota > Syntrophia > Syntrophales > Smithellaceae > UBA8904. Next base: position 7,252 of record DAOLNX010000112.1, read on the forward strand.
GTCTGCCTCCGGCGCTGTTATCCGTATCTCCAACGAACAGCGCAAGCGGTGTGGACGTCTCGACATCCATCTCCGCCACTTTCAGTGAGGCTATGGACGCTTCCACCATCAATGCAAAAACATTTACGGTCGCCAACGGTGTGACCGGCGCCATTACATATGATGCCTCCGCCCATAAAGCCACATTTGTTCCGTCTGGGACGCTGAACTTTTCCACGACCTATCAGGTTACGCTTTCCGGGGAAATCAAAGATTCCGAAGGAGAGCCGCTGGCCGGTCCCTATTCCTGGACGTTTACAACCATGCCGCAATCTGCCGGCGGCAAAGACCGCTGTTTTATCGCCACGGCGGCCTATGGCTCGCCAATGGAAGAGCATGTTGTCATTTTGCGGAAATTTCGGGATGCCTTTCTTTTGCGTAATGCCATCGGACAAAAATTGGTCAATCTTTATTACCGGTATTCGCCTCCGCTTGCGCAAAGGATTCAGAAAAGCGAACCGCTCCGAATCATTGTTCGTAACGGGTTGTTGCCTGTCATCGGATTATGTTATGTTGCTCTGCATTATGGATGGGGAGCAGTCTGCGGTTTGTTGTTTATCGGCATCGCCCTGATCGGGCTGCCGGTTTTTCGTATCCAATCCATTTTTGGGGCAAGAAAATGATATAAAAATCTTTATTCAGCAACTGAATCAGGGGCTTGACGGACAACGATGTTATCCTGCCACAATGCTCCCCGTGCGATGGCCAAGGATCGCTTTTTATAATACTGATAAGAAACAATGCCAATGTTCAGCACTTTTTGTTTCATTTTTTAACCTTTCCTTCCTGCCTCATGATTATTTCAACTTCGCGCCAGAAATCCTCCTGTAATTGACTGGCCGTTGCGTACTGATAAGGAGACACCTTGTCGCATTTGTGCTTATGATTCCAAGTAATCTTCCTCGCACCGTAACCTTTCTTTGCCGTCTGCACGGCGTGAGCGTTGTCGAATCCGACAACCCGCCGGTTATACCTCCCCTTAGAATGAAATCATGTGCTCTATGCCGCAAAAGGCTGTATGTCGTGCTCAATTGTCTCGCTGGACAGATCACGTGCCGACTCTAGTTCATAACGAGCCTGTAAATTCATCCAGAATTCAGCTGAATTTCCAAAAAAACGCGACAGCCGCAGCGCGGTATCCGCAGTTATTCCTCGCTTTTCCAAAACGATTTCGTTAATTCGTCGCGCTGGAACATGGAGGCACAAAGCCAAACGATATTGACTGATTCCCATCGGCTTCAAGAATTCTTCTGCTAATATTTCGCCAGGGTGAATCGGTGGAAAGTCTCTGTTTTTCATAAAAACCTCCTTAATGATAATCTACAATCTCAACATTGTGTGCGTTTCCGTCCTTCCAGATGAAACAAATGCGCCATTGCTCATTCACGCGCACGCTGTGTTGTCCCTTTCTGCTTCCTGATAATGCTTCCAGCCTGTTTCCGGGCGGTATTCTTAAATCATCAACATCTTTAGCGGCATCAATAATTTCAAGCTTTCGCGCGGCTGCTTTCTGAATGGAATGCGGCAACGCCTTTGAAAACTTGCCGTTAAATATCTTTTCTGTTTCACCACAGCGAAATGATTTAATCATGTTCATATATTAACGGATAGCGTTAATATTGTCAAGCTTATTCAGGACTGTAAGAATGTGATCCTATTTTAGACTTTAATGTTACCATCTGTGGACTGAATAATTTGCGTGCATTTTGCGTGCAGATTTGATCAATTTGCGGCGATTTGCGGAGGT
>DAOLNX010000113.1:0-8281 GCA_035416785.1 Smithellaceae bacterium
GTGATGGATTTTCTGGAAAATGGCGTTGTGGTTTTCATGTTCGATGTGGAAAAGGCAGTAGATGATGGTGACTGCGTCAAATTGTTCGTCGGGGAATTCCACTTCCCGGATGTCGGCGAAGATGGTTTTCATTTCCGGTTGAAAGCGATGGGCCATTTCCAGCATGCGAAAAGAAAAGTCAACGCCTGTCACTTGCCAGTCTCTGGTGATGAAATAAGCGGGAAACGGTTCTCCCGCGCCGCAACCCAGATCCAGAAGAAAGCCGGGACGATCGGGAAGTCTGAGACGGAAATCCTCCAAAACCTCCGACATGTCAAATGCATTGCGGTTTTTTTCGTAGGTTTCGGCGAAACGGTCGTAGATTTGCTGCAGTTCATGACTCATGGTGCCCTGATTACCAATGAAAAGGATTTTCCCGATGGAAATCGGGCGTCAGGGCGTGATCGCTTACCTCCTGGACAAATAGGTTTTCAAAGCCCAGATCAAGAGCGAAGTCCAGGATTTGCGCGTATTCATCCGCTGTAATTCTGCGGCCCAGATGCGGAGAGTTTTTCACTGGGCCGATCGGCGTATATTGCGACATCAGGCTGATCGGAACACGGGTGGAGATTTCGTTTTTCAGCAGTTTTAACGCTTTCCGTGAATTTTTCAGTCTGCCGGGCAAAACCAGATGGCGGATGAGAATTCCTTTTGTTGCGATCTGATGATCGGTTTCCAAATCATCTCCTACCTGCCGGACCATTTCATGGATCGAGGCCAGCGCCAGGCGTGGATAATCCGGTGCGTCGGAGAAGAGCAGGGCATCCTCTTCCAGGCCGTATTTGAAATCCGGCAGATAAATGTCCACCATGCCGTCCAGCATTCTCAAGAGGTCGGGACTTTCATAGCCGCCGCAGTTGTAAACAAACGGAATCGTCAGTCCCTGCATGCGCGCTATGCAGAGAGATTCCATCAGAAGCGGTGTCTGTGGGGTCGGAGTGACCGGTTCGATATTATGGCAGCCGCTTTTCTGAAGGTCGAGCATGACCTTTGCCAGTTCCAGCACGGTCAAATGGCGTCCATCGGCTTTGTGTGAAATTTGATAATTCTGGCAGTAAACGCACCGCAAATTACAGGAAGAAAGAAAAATGGTTCCGGCGCCGCCTGTTCCGGAAAGGGGCGGCTCTTCACCGGAATGGGACAGGGCGCAATCCATGACGATGTCGGCTGGAAGGCGGCAATAGCCAAGCTCTCCGCGGGTCCGGTCCACTTGACAGGCCCGGGGGCAGAGTGTGCAAGATCGGTAAATATCGAGCAATTCCTGAATACGCATTACATTTTTTCCACGACTTTTCTGATTTTTCCGCTTTCCACCAGTTCCAGAAAGATTTCTCCCAGAGGAGCGGACAAATCCGCGGCTTTTTTCCAGTTGGTGATTCTCTGTTTATGGTTGTCGATGTATCGGGTAAAATCGTCACGGTCGGGAATTTTGCCCTCCGGAAGTTGCTCAATAAAGCTTTCAGAAGGAAAGACCATGACAACATTGCTCAAGGATTGTTCGTCCGGAAGACGTCGCTGGATTCTTTTGTCCAGCCAGCCGGGGATGATCCGTTCCTGGTGATGAAAAAAAAGCACCAAATCATTTTCCTTTGCTGCAAATTGGTGGGACAGGTGATAGTCAATCAGGCCGCCGTCGCGGTAAACGCCGCGGGGTGCGTTAAAAATATTTTTCACGCCGGCCACGACCAGCGGAATGGCACCGGAGGCCATGACGGCGTATTTAAAATTGGCTTCGTTGATTCGCACATATTTCCCCAGGAATTGAGGTTGAAAGCAAAAAGCAGGAGGTTTGATACCGTTGAAAAAAACCACTCTGTCGGCAAAACGGTAAAGATGGTTGCGGTTCAACCAGTTCATCAGATAGCAAACGGCAAGGCCGCCGGTTTGCAGCATCCGGATTTCAGAGGCGACCAGGTGCTTCGCACGGGCGGTAATGACCGAAAGACGATAACGCTTGTTGGCCAGGGCAAACGGCAGGGCGTCGTCCTCGATATATTGATTCAGAATCTGGAGGAACTTGTCCAGGATGGTTTTGGGAGTGTCCTTACGGGTGAAATGGGCGGTGATGTATGCGTTCATCAATTTCTGATAGGATTCGCAGGCTTGTGGTTGAAGCCAGGCAGCAAAACGCCAGGCGCCGGCGGAGGAGCCCACCAGAGAAACGGCGCGTTTTCTCCCCAGCAGGTTTTGTTGAAGAAGCGCCTGGTCTAGGCCGCTGGTGACAAGCCAGCGGGGACCCACCGCCGCTCCAAAACAGGCAGAGACCGCGTCAAAGGTAAATCCGCCGTCTTGAAGAATTTCGTAAGCATTTTTTCCGGCTTTAATGCGTAATCGGTTCATAAGAAATAATCCGGGCAAAGACCTTGACACACCATCTTTTGTCCTGTAAAAAACCGCCAACCTTCGGCGATGGAGATGCCCAACGGTCAAACTCATGGTGAATCGTTGCGGCTTTTATCAATAATTTCAGAAATTGCAAGTCATTTTCATATCTTCACAAAGAGGAAACTACATGGATCTTCAAAAGACTGTAAAAGAAATCGCTAAAGACGCGCAGACAGCATCACGGCGTCTCTCCCGTATGTCGTCAAACGCCAAAAATGACGTTCTCCTCAAAATGGCCGATGAACTGGGAAAACGTCGTCATTTCATTCTGGAGGAAAACGGCAAGGACTTGACCCAGGCGAGGTATAAAGGTCTTTCCTCCGCGATGATTGACCGGCTGACCCTGAAAGATGCCACGTTGGAGGCGATGGCCAAAGGACTTCATGAAGTGGCCGCTTTGCCCGACCCGGTGGGTCAGGTGACCTCTATGTGGCGGCGTCCCAATGGTCTTTTGGTCGGCCGGATGAGAATACCGCTGGGGGTGATCGGTATCATCTATGAATCGCGTCCCAATGTCACGGTGGACGCTTCCGCTTTGTGTCTGAAATCAGGAAATGCCGTGATTCTGCGCGGCGGGTCGGAAGCGATTTTCTCCAATCTGGCCATTGCCTCCGTTTTGCAGGATGTGTTGCGGGAAAGTCCGCTGCCGGACAAAGCCGTGCAGGTCATTCCCTTTACCGACCGTGAAGCCGTCACCGCCATGCTTCAGCTTGAAGAATATATTGACCTGATTATTCCCAGAGGCGGCGAAGAACTGATTCGCGCCGTGGTCGCCCAATCCAGAATTCCCGTGATCAAGCATTACAAAGGGGTCTGTCATCTCTTTGTGGATAAGACGGCGGATATGGATATGGCGGTGAGCATTTGCGTCAATGCCAAAGCTCAACGTCCGGGGGTGTGCAACGCGCTGGAGACGCTCCTGGTGCACGAGGACATCGCGCCATTGTTTTTACCGAAAGCGGCCGACTCTCTCCGGAAGGCCGGCGTTTTGCTGAAGGGCTGCGAAAAGACCAGAAAGATTCTGGATTCTATTGAAGCGGCAACGGAAGAAGACTGGTACGCGGAGTATCTGGACCTGATTTTGTCCGTGAAAGTTGTCGCCTCGATGGATGAGGCCATTTCTCATATCGAAAAATACGGATCGCTGCATACGGAATCCATTGTTACCAAGGATTATACCAATGCGCAGCGCTTTTTAAATGAAGTCAATTCTTCCACGGTGGCGGTCAATGCCTCCACCCGTTTCAGCGACGGATTTGAGTTGGGACTGGGGGCGGAAATCGGCATATCCACCACCAAGCTCCATGCCTTTGGTCCGATGGGGCTGGAGGAGCTGACCACATCCAAATTTATCATTTATGGCGATGGCCAGATTCGCAAATGAAGTGGGGCCTTTTCGGCGGGACATTTGATCCGATCCATTTCGGGCATTTACGTGTTGCCCAGGAACTGGCCGGGTGTCTGGATCTGGATCGCGTGATCTTTATTCCGGCAGCCTTTCCACCCCATAAATCCAGCCGGACGCTTGCGTCCTTTGAACATCGTCTGCAAATGCTGCAACTGGCAATTGCTGGAAATGATCTTTTTTCTTTTTCGGATGTGGAAGCCAGGCGGAAGGGCAAATCCTATTCGATTGATACGGTCCGGCATTTTTCAGATTCTTGCGACCCAAACGTAAAGTTGTACTTCATGATGGGGCAGGACGCATTTGATGCGATTACCACCTGGCATCAATGGGAACAACTTCTCGCGCTTTGCCGGTTCATCGTCATGACCAGACCCGGCTATGCCAACCAGGGCCTGGAAAATATTTTGCCCGCCCGTTTAGCCAGAAGTTTCACTTATGATGAAGTCCTGGACGGGTATTCGGGGCAAAGCGGTTGCGGAATATTTTTTCGACGTGTCACGTTTCTGGATATTTCGTCTTCGATCATCCGCGATCAGATCAAGTCCGGCCAATCCGTTCGCTATCTCTTGCCGGACAATGTAATCCGCCATATCTCAGAACACCGCCTGTATGCAGAATAAGATGATGCCTACAGGATCTTTTTGAAGCTTGTGCAATCCGGGTCAGTGTTTCATAAAACGCCGCCAAAGGTTGAAACCGGAAAAGGATTTCATGGCACGCTCCTGACTGTAATCTCTTGAAAAGTATGCAATCAGGCGCCTTCCTCCGTCTTTCCATTGTGTTTCTTCCGTCAGAAGACGCATAATGAAATTTCCCCTGCCTCTGGGATTTAACAGATTGTTCCTGCTGGTCGGATCGTAAAAAGTTTTGTAGTCGAATCCTTCTCCCTCATCAATCACTTCCAAGACGGCGTCATTGCCGTAGCGGCGGCGGACGATGATCATTTTCCGCGGATCCTCATGATTACCGTGACTCCAGGCGTTCACCATGGCTTCGTCGAGCACCATGCGCAAGCGGGTTTTCGGCGAAACAAACCCTCTGACCTGCCATTCCCGGCTGATTTTGGTATAAAGCTGTTTGACGCAATCATCCAGATCGTCCAGGTTTTTCGGCCGAACAATATCTTCATATTCATAATCTCCGCTTTCAAGTTCCAGCCCCAGCAAAGTGATGTCATCATAAAGACTCTGTGGAGCCATGACTTTGTCACCCTCCCGGCCGTTAATCCGGTTGAAGAGGCGCGCCATCAGCACGGAGACCGGCAGGCGCGGTTCGTTTGGCAACATGGCCTCAAGCATGTCTCGTAAGTCGTCTGCATTGAGAACCGGCTTGCCGGACATGTGCGGCATATCGGTAAGACCGTCCGTGAAAAAAATGAGCTGATCTCCCTCAAGAAGCTCGACCGTCCCGTTTTGATAATCCAGGCTTCGTTCAATTCCGACGGGCAAATTTCTTCCCCGTCCGTCCAGCGCGGGTAGGCAGGCCACCTCCCGGCCGCGAATCAGCAGAAAAGGTGGATGACCGGCGGAAACATAACGCATGCGCAGGGATTCATGGTGGATTTCGGCATCCAGTGAAGTGAAAAAGTTTTCGTCTCCGAAAAAAGGGAGTCCGCAGATTTCGAAATTGAGGCGGCTGATGGTTTCTCCGATCGGCAATTCCGGATTTTGAACCAAAAGAGCATTGTGGATCAGATCGGTGATGATGCTCCGGAGAATGCAGCCCACTTCATGGCCTGACTGGTCTTTCAGGCTGATGGCCGTCTTGGAGAGATCCGGATGGCCACCGGTGAAATTCTTGATGAAATAGTGATCACCTCCCTCGGTATGGCAGGGGAGGTAGCAGGCGGTAAAAAACAGCTCGATATTGCCGGGAAGAAGGGTGTGGCGGTTTGGGCGGTAATTGATCATGGACAGGATGTTTTTGGCCAAATCAATATTGATTTCCTGCTTGGAGAACAGATCCTGAAGGTTTTGATTGGCGGCGGTCAGTTCATAGGTGCGCTCTGTTACCCGCTGTTCCAGTTCGGCATGGGCTCTCTGCAAGGCTTCCTGTGAACGGTGTCGGACAATGGCCATGCCGGTCATGTACGTAAACGTTCTCAGTGCGTCGTCGGGAACAACTTCCTGGCCTTCTCCCAGATAAATCACGCAGGTGCCGAGAATTTCCTCTGCGTAGATGACCGGTAAGGCAATGATTTGCCGTAATCCGGCCGCGGCCATGACCACATCAGACAATTCCGTTGGAATGGCTCCGAAGGACAGTTCATGGAGATCTTTCGGTCTTTGAATCCGTTCCCGAAGCATCTGATCCAGATTGTCGGAGCTGACCGGCATGCGCATCTCAAATACCTCCGGGCCGAAAAAAACGCTTGCGACATCAGACGCCTGAGAATCCAGGGACAGAGAAGACACGGTCAGTTCCCTGGTGGAAGGGGAATAAACGGCTAAAGAAGTTGCCAGGGCATTGGTCAGAAGGCGCAGGGAAACGGCAATTTTTTCATGCAGTTCTTTCATGCTTCCGGTTTCGGTGAATGTGATCGAAATGGCGTTGAGCTGCTCATGGTAGGAAGCCAGCATACGGAAGCTGTGTTCACTGACTTTCAGGGCTTGTTCCGCTTTTTTTCGCTCAGTGATGTCGCGGCAGACATTGACCAGACCGAAAGGCGTGCCATTTTCATAACGCAGAACATCGCCGTTGACATCGAAGGGTACCTTTCTTCCGTCTTTCATGAAAATTCGGTATTCTTTCGGTCCCAGTTTGTTTTCCATCATCATAAAAACGTTTTGAATCACTTGGGCTTGGTCTTCCGGAGCAATAAAATCGAGCATATTGTGACCCTCGATTTCCTCACGGGCGAAACCGCTGATTTGAAGCGCATGGTCGTTGATGTAGAGAATGGTGCCTTCCAGATCCGTGCGAACAATCATATCCGGAAGAGAATCCACCACCCGGGTGAACAGCTCTTTGCTTTCGCGCAGTTGGTCCTCCATTTTACGGCGCTCGCTGGTATCCCGGGAAACGCTTAAATAACCACGGGGTTTGCCCTGCTCGTCCCGAAGAAGCGTGATGACCGTATCGGCCCAAATGGTTGAGCCATCCTTGCAGTAGAATTCAAATTCTTCGTCCAGGGAAATATGTTCATGGGCGTCTGCCAGTTTTTCCGGAGAAAAGTGTTTTTTGATCAATTCAAATGCTCTTTCCAGAGATTGCGGTGTCAGTTGACCTTCCAGAGGAATATTCCGCAGGTCGTCCAGGGTGTAGCCCCGTATCCTTTCGACGGACGGAGTAATCCAGGTGGTCTGCAGTTCCATATCCATCAGCCAGACAATGTCGTTTAGGTTGTCGGTGATCAGACGGAACCGCTTTTCCGTGTCTCGAAGCGCCTGTTCCGCATTTCTCCGTTCGGTGATGTTGACATCGCTGCCCCGGTAGCCCCGCAGCGTTCCGTCGCTGTTTTGCAGGGGAATGCCGTTGGTGGACAACCAGACGACCTTTCCATCGCCGGTTTCGGCGGGATTTTCCAGGTTGATGAAATGTTCCTTCCGGTCAAATACCTCCAAGGCGTATTTTTTGAACGCTTCGCGCCCGCTCTGGGGATGCAGGTCGTAAAAGTGCAGGTGTCCGATCATTTCGTCAGGACGTCTTTTCAATACGTTATTGGACACATGGCTCACATACGTGTAGAGTCCATCCACATCCACTTCCCAGATGACCGTTCCGCTTTGCTCGGCAAGCTGGTTAAACCGTTCCTCGCTTTTGAGCAACTCGTTTTCCGCATGTTTACGTTCGGAGATTTCCAGGGCGAGATTTTCGTTCATGACCTGATACTTTTTTGTTTGCTGTTCCAGTTGCCGGTTAATGCTGTTAATTTTTTCCCGCTCGATTTTCAGCTGTTCGGTGAGAAAGAAATTACGCCGGGCGGAGTATTCCAGAGAATAGCAGGCGATCATTCCCAGAATATTCGAACTGATAAAGAAAAAGTTGTTGTTGATCAGAAAGACGATGGGTGTATCGCTGATCCAGATGGCGGCGATTTCATAAAGGACCACTTGCACCCACGCAGCCAGGCAAGCCCAGAGAAACGGAATGCGGATCAACGTGTAGGTCCAGATGAAAACCAGTAGAATTCCGGCATAATAGGAATAATTGATTGGAGGCGGAGCAATAATGACCATCCAGATAATTCCGCCTCCTGCTAAAACGGAGACTCCCGCCATCAACGGATTGAAACATCGTTTGAAGAAGGAGGTAAAGGAAAACACAAGCACCGCCACCATGGCTGGTGTGACAACTCCGTAGCGGATCAACCAGATGGTTGATTTTTGTTCCGGCATGAGCAGGGCGTCCAGAATGCCGAAAAGGGCATAAAAAAAAGCCCCGATGAACATGGCTGCTCGGTTGATGGGTAACGATGCAATATAGTATTCTTTGCGAAAAGGGATTTCG
>DAOLNX010000114.1:0-8280 GCA_035416785.1 Smithellaceae bacterium
GTCATTTTTGGTAATTGCCTCCTCCAATTCCAGGGCGGCTTGCTGTGCTCCGGTAACCGATAGATTTCCCGCCGTACCTTTGACGGTATGCGCGATATTTCTGGCCGCCAAAAAATTGCCGGTTTGGATGACTTTTTCAATCTCTTGGGAAACCATCCCGTATTTATTGGCAAAATCCTTAAGCAGACTGAGATAGAGTTTCCGGTTACCTCCCAGACGTTTTAAACCATCCGCCAGGTCAATCCCCGGCACTGCACAAGGAAGCAGAACATCATCGTCATTGGCAACCGGTTTTTCCCGGATTCGGAACACGTCACGCCCGCCCGGTTTGATCCACTTGAGCAACAGAGCATAGAGTTTGTCCTGATCGATCGGTTTGCTCAGATAGTCATTCATGCCTGCGGCGAGACATTTTTCTTTTTCTCCAACCATGGCATGAGCGGTCATGGCAACAATCGGTATCCCGGAACGATTGCCTGCGCGCACATCCGGCAGAGTTTCCTCCCATTTCCGGATTTCTTTTGTAGCTGTATAGCCGTCCATCACCGGCATCTGCATATCCATAAACACCAGATCGTAGGTAAAGGATTGCACGGCTTCCAAGCCTTTTTGACCATTTTCCGCCACGGCAACCACCATTCCCGCCTGTTCCAGAAGTTCGGAGGCCACCTGCTGATTGATCTCGTTGTCTTCCACCACCAGCACCCTGGCTCCCTGGATTGCCTTTAGTTCTTGCGATACCTGAGAAGGATAACGTCGGGTCGGGAAGTCCGGTGCTGAATATTCATCGCCAGCCTTGCGGCCAAAAATTCCCATGATCGTATCCAGCATCAGCGAACGGCTGACCGGTTTGACCAAAAAGGCATCAATCCCCGCTTCTTCCGCCCGGCTTCTGATTTCCTCCTGCCCATAAGCGGTGACCATAATGATCTCCGGGATCAAGGTCAGCCTGCTATTGGCTCTGATTTGCAGAGAAGTTTCGATTCCGTCCATTCCGGGCATTTTCCAATCCATCAAAACCAATTTATAGGGTTTGTCGGCCGCAGCTGTTTCCAGCTCGGCAATGGCTTCTGCACCAGTCGCCACCTGACTGACTTCGAAGGAAAATGACTCCAGGGCATCGTTTAGGATCTCACGCGCCGTGGGATTGTCATCCACGACCAGCACACGCATTCCCTTGATATCAATCGGCATTTCCCGCCGCGGCTTCTTTTCTTCCTGCCTCAGGCCAAAACGCGCGGTGAATGTGAAGAGGCTTCCGCGACCCGGTTCGCTTTCCACGTCAATCGTTCCCCCCATCATTTCGACCAAACGTTTACAGATGGTCAGGCCCAGACCTGTTCCCCCGTATTTTCTCGTCGTGGAACCATCCGCTTGGGAAAAGGCCTGAAATAAACGGTCCACCTGTTCGGCAGTCATTCCGATTCCCGTGTCACGAACGGTAAACCGCAGCAGCACCGTGTCGGCAGACGCTTCTTTTGGAGCATTTCCCTGTGCAAGTTCAACCCGGACGGAAATCTGCCCGGATTCCGTAAATTTGAGCGCATTGCCCGTCAGATTCAGCAGCACCTGACCAAGACGCAGCGGATCTCCGGTCAACGTATCCGGCACATTGTCGCTAACATCAAAAAGCAGCTCCAGATCCTTTTCCATCGCCTTCATTCCCACAACGCTGGAAAGGTTATTCAAAACATCATCCAGATCGAAACTGATGGTTTCCAGGGACAGTTTTCCCGCCTCAATCTTGGAAAAATCCAGCGTATCGTTGATGATTCCGAGAAGCGCCCGGGCGGAGGACTCAATCTTTACGAGATAGTCCCTTTGCTTGGGAGTTAAATCCGTTTTCAGCGCCAGTGTCGTCAAACCGGTGATCGCATTCATCGGCGTGCGAATTTCATGGCTCATGTTGGCCAGAAACTCACTTTTTGATTTTGTGGCCGCCTCGGCTGCTTCTTTGGCTATTTTTAATTCGGCCATCCGTTTCTTTTCAGTGATGTCTTTCAATGCGCCTTCCATATGAAGAATATGACCATTTTTATCCCGGATAATATGGGCATTCAAAGAAGCATCAATGATGTTTCCGTCTTTCTTGTAGGCCCGAAATTCAAAATCATGCACAAAACCATTTTCTTCCATCAATTTCTGAAATTCTATATCCCTTTCGCAGTTGACATGAACGCATGCGCCGATACCTTGAACATCCGCCAGCAGATCTTCCGAAGAATCGTAACCAAATGTTCGAGCCAGAGTGTCATTAGCCGCCAGAAAATTGCCGTCGATCGTCGTCTGGAAAAGACCTTCCGTGGAGTTATGAAAAATGTTTCTGTATTTTTCCTCCGTCTGTCTCAATTCTTCTTCCACTCTTCTACGTTCCGCGATTTCTGCCGCCAGCGCTTCGTTTTGCTTCTGTAGATCCTCGTTGGATTTTTTAAGATCTTCCGACATGTGGGTAACCGCCTCCATGGATCGGATCGCCTTGGAAAGATTTTTCCGGATTTGGAAGGCCACAAATCCGGTAATGGCGCCCGTTGACAGCAAAATAAAACCGCGGACAAGATGAACGACAAACTGGCTGGTCTGTTCATTCAGGACAATATTGTGCGTAATGTAAAAAGAGACAGCGATATATTCCACACAGGCAACAGCGCCGGTAAAAAAACAGAGCAGATAAGAAAGCCGTAAAGCCGACAGTGCAATAAAAATAAAATACAGAAATACGGCCGGACTGGAAAAAGGATCTGTGGTGGTGTAGTGCCTCACGCTGAAATAAAGCAATGCGGTGGGAACCGTAACTTCGATTAAGGCATTGGCGTAACGTAACCGCTGCGGAACATACATGCCTTTCTTGTTGTAGAAACTGAGAAAAGAGATGAAAAAAAACTCATAGATGGCGGCGCCGAAAAAAACGGTCATGATCCAGAAGGAAAGGGAATAGCCGTGAATGTTGACGGAATTCATATTGGCGATGTATTCGATACGGACAAAATTCATCGTGGCCAGGAAATAATACAAACCCAGCACGAAAAACATCTCCAATACCATGACTCCCCGCAAGCGTTCGCTTTTCAAGCTTTCCTGCAGAAACTCGTTTTCGGCAGCGGTCATCGTCAGAACCTGGTTCCGACGCATGCCTGATATCATTGATTTCATATCAATCCACGTATTTCAGAGAAACTATTTGAAACTGTTCTGCCATTTCCGAAAAAGCGGCGACAATGTCCGGATCAAAGTGACGTCCTGCTTCTTCTTGGATCATTAATACCGCTTCATGATGCGGCACAGGAGGTTTATAGACTCTCTTGCTGATCAAAGCATCATAAACATCGGCAATGGCCATGATGCGGCCGGATAAGGGGATACGATTACCCGATATTCCTTCCGGATAACCTTTTCCGTTCCATTTTTCATGATGGGTATAGGCAATTTCCCGGGCGAAAATCAGAAAGGAAGCCGGGGTTTCCAACAATTCTTCGGCTGCGGCTATGGCATTACGTCCTAGGGTGGTATGTGTTTTCATGATATCAAATTCTTCAAAGGTCAATTTCCCCGGCTTCATCAAAATACTGTCGGGAATCCCCACCTTGCCGATGTCATGCAAAGTCGCTGATTTGTAAAGTAATTCTATGTTTTTATCCATTAGTGCATCCTGGAAACGGGAATGGTGTCGAAGGCTTTCCGCAAGGAGCTTTACATAAAACTGTGTGCGGCGGATGTGCTTGCCGGTTTCATTATCACGGGTTTCCGCCAGAGAACCCATGGCAACCATGGTTACATCCTGGATGTTGGAAATTTCTCTGGTTCTCTGCAGAACTTCCTGTTCCAGAAAATCATTTTGATCTTTCAGAAAATCTCTTACTTTTTTCAGTTGCAGATGTGTGGCGACGCGAGCGCGCACAATCGGCGGGCTGATCGGTTTGGCAATGTAATCCACGGCGCCGGAGTTGAAACCCTTTTGTTCATCTTCGACCTGGGATTTTGCTGTCAGAAAAATCACCGGAATATGCTGCGTTTGCGGATTTTCCTTGATTAACCGACAAACCTCATATCCATCGATTCCCGGCATCATAATATCCAGAAGAATCAGATCGGGCCTGTCTTCCCTGGCGGCGATCTCCAGAGCTTTTTGCCCATTGCCGGCAACGCGAATCTGATAATCCGGTCTTAACAATTCCACCAGAATTTTCAGATTCACCGGTTCATCGTCAACCACTAGAATCGTCTGCTTTGCAGTTTGATCCGTCATGTTTTCACCTGCCCTGCGAATAAGCCCTTCCCACCGGGATAGGATCAGAACTTACCTGAAGTATCATCCTTACTGGTTCCAGCATGGATAATCATTAACAATTTCTGAATGTCTTGTCAATCAAGCAGACAGATCCCTTCTCAAACAGAAACTGACTCCGTCTTTGCAACGGAAAAGGAAATATTCCCACCCGCGTCATTCCGCTGATAAACGGAAACCAAAATAAATCTTGATTTTTCAAAGGGTCTGAGATAGAGGCTGACCCCACAATTCAATAGGGTCTTCCCTTGCTCCTGACTTGATGCAGGGGCTTTAGAGCCGAAAGGAGGAAATTTGAAAAGATACGAAGTTGTAGCTATTGTCAAAACGGATTTGACGGAGGAAGATATCAATGCCATTATGGACAAGTCTTCCAACATCATCACCGAGCGTAAAGGGGTCATTGCCAAAGCTGAAAAGTGGGGCAAACGTCGCCTGGCCTACGAAATCAAAAAACAAAAAGACGGTTTTTATTTCTTTCTCGACTATGCCGGCAACGGTTCGATTGTTTCGGAGATGGAAAGAAATTTCAAAATCGACGACCGGGTGTTAAAGTTCATGACCGTGACCAAAGAAGGCGCGGTCACCCGTGAAGGAATGGATGCGGAAGTTGCGGCGGCAGAAGTGAAACGAGCCCAAATTCGCATTGAAACTGAAAATGCATCGTCAAATCGAGAGGATAGACCATCAGGAGATACTCGCCCGGGCCGGCCCACCTTCCGTAAACCGTTCAACCGCGAAGACAATGCACCCAAAGGAGGAGAATAATCATGGCTGTACCCACCGGAGAAAGACCATCACGCCCCCCTCAGAAGCGATTTTTTCACCGAAAGAAATTTTGCCGCTTCTGCACGGATTCCAATATCAAAATTGACTATAAAAACCCGATGATCCTGAATAATTTTGTCACAGAACGTGGGAAAATTATGCCCAGAAGAATCACGGGTAATTGCGCCGGTCACCAAAGAGAGCTGACCATCGCCATCAAACGCGCTCGCACAATCGCCATCATGCCTTTCGTCACGGGCGAAGGAAGATAAATGATGATCTTGAGCCGGCCGGTTTTTTCCGGCCGGCATTGGTTTCCATTTTGTTCGGAATAATCCAGGATTTTGATTTCATTAATTATTATTTCCCGATCAGGTAATCTTCTTGGTCAAAGCAACCTTATTGTCGCCTAATAACCAATTTCTTCGGTTAGTGGCCATCATTTCATTTTTTTACACCGCCTCACTGGTGCCTCTCGTCGGCCTTGTATTCATTCTAACCCTGCCGATGGTTCTGTTTGTGCTGGACGTTATGAACCATCCCAAAAACGTACTGGCCGCCTTACTGTCCTCACTGGTCATCATTGCACTTCTTCTTTTTATTTTGACGAACAGCTTTATGCCTGCGCTGGCGATGGCCGCCGCTTCCTTCTCCGGAATCGCCATCTCCCGGACGGCCAAAAAACATTATGCCGTGGAATCGGTTATTATCCTGCCTGCTCTGATCATCCTGTCCGCTCTAGCCGTGTATCTTGTTTACGGCTCCATGCAGCTTTCGGTCAGCCCCTGGCGACTTCTGGAACAGCACATCACCGAAGCGGTTGAATTGAATATGAAATTCTATGAGCGTCTGCCTCTTAAACCGGAAGAAATCCAAGCCATGAAAGAAGGTAAAACCGGAATCATTCATCTTTTTGTCCGAATTTTTCCCGCCCTTTGTGTAATGGCGTCTTTGCTGACCATCTGGGGAAACGCTATTTGGGGAAACAGGCTTTTGTATAAGGCCGGAAAAGCCCTGCCCCGGCTTTCAGCCCTTTCCCGATGGAAAGCGCCAACTAGACTGGTTTGGATTTTTTTGGCTGCAGGCGGATTGAGTTTTATGCCTCAAACATCCATCCGTTATGCGGGGATCAACATTTTTTTAGTCGCCTCTTTCGGATATTTCCTGCAAGGTCTTGCTATCGTGAGCTTTTTTTTCCAGACCAGAAACATCTCGCCCTATTTCCGCTGGATATTCTATTTTTTCATTGCGATTCAGCAAATGCTTATGATAGCAATAGCCACTATGGGGTTTGCCGATCTTTGGATTGATTTTCGCAAATATTTACAAAAACCCCCGTCAACGGATTAGCTCAAAAAATTCTTTTTTTACTTTCAATCAGGAGGTTTCTTATGAAGGTTATTTTAAAGCACAATGTGCCTTCTTTAGGCAAGGCCGGTGATCTGGTCAAGGTCAATGACGGTTATGCCCGTAATCTGCTTTTTCCAAAAGGTCTGGCCGTGGCGGCCGATGATAAAAATCTCAAAGCCTTTGAATTGGAAAGGAAAAACATCCTTCAAAAAGCGCAGAAAGAAAAGTCCGTCGCCCAGGATCTGGCTGCCCGCCTGGCTCAGACCACTCTGACACTGACCCGCAAAGTGGGAGATCAGCACAAGATCTTTGGTTCTGTCACCTCCAAGGATATTGAAATCGCCTTGAAGGAAAAAGGCTTCCAAATCGACCGTAAAATGATCGTCCACGACGAGCAGATCAAATCGCTTGGCGAATTTAAAGTAAAAATCAAACTGGTCCCGGGCGTTGACGCGGAATTGAAACTCATGGTTGTCGGAGAGGGGTCATGAAAGACATCGACCCTTCCCTTTACAAGCTGCCCCCGCAAAATATCGAAGCGGAGCAGTCCATCCTGGGAAGCATTCTGCTGGAAAACAACGCCATCAATGCGACTCTGGAAATTATCAACAAGGGAGATTTCTATAACGAGGCGCACCGGAAAATCTTCTCCGTCATTGTGGAACTTTCCGAAAAAAACGAACCGGTGGACTTGATTACGCTCAGCAATGCGCTTAAAGACCGGAACCTTCTGGAATCCACAGGCGGCGCCTCCTATCTGGCGTCACTGACCGACAATGTTCCCTCCGCCGCCAATGTCGCCAATTACGCTAAAATCGTTAAAGAAAAAGCTATTCTGCGGGGATTGATCGGATCGGCCACCGAAATCATCAACAGTTGCTATGCAACCGGTTCCGATGTGGATGAGGTTCTGGATAAAGCCGAACACAGCATTTTTGAAATTTCCGAAAACAAGGTTCGTCCCTCTTTTTATGCCATAAAAGAAATTGTCAAAGAAAGTTTCAAAGCCATCGAAGACCTCTTTGCCCGTAAGTCCCTCATTACCGGCGTAGCCACAGGGTTTGACAAAGTTGACGACATGACCTCCGGTTTGCAGAATTCCGACCTGATCATCATCGCCGGACGTCCCAGCATGGGTAAAACTGCCTTTGCGCTGAATATCGCCCAGTATGCTGCAGTGGAAACGCAAACGCCCGTGGCGATATTCTCACTGGAAATGTCCAAGGAACAGTTGGCCTTCAGAATGCTTTCCTCCGAAGCCAGAGTCGATTCCGGCAGAATCCGCAAGGGCTTTCTCGGTGAAACCGACTGGCCGAAATTGACCACGGCGGCAGGCAAACTCTCCGAAGCTCCCTTATTTATTGACGATACTCCCGCCATCACGGTTCTGGAGATGAAGGCCAAATCCCGAAGGCTGAAAGCTGAAGCCGGTTTAGGGCTGATTGTGGTGGATTATATTCAGTTGATGAGAGCAGGGGGGAACACAAATTCCCGCGAGCAGGAAATATCTGAAATCAGCCGCTCTCTCAAGGCGCTGGCCAAAGAATTGAAAGTGCCGGTCATTGCCCTGTCCCAGCTCAATCGAAAAGTCGAAGACCGTCCCAACCGACGTCCGCAAATGGCAGACTTGCGTGAATCCGGCGCCATTGAACAGGATGCGGATGTTATCGCCTTTATCTACCGCGATGAAGTCTATAACAAATCAGACGACAATCCGGATAAAGGAACCGCCGAAATCATCATCGGCAAACAGCGTAACGGTCCGACCGGCTCCGTAAAGCTTGCCTTCTTGGACAAATTCACGACATTTGAAAACCTGGCACGCCCGGATATTCAAATGTAGCCTTTTCTCAACCAAGCGCCGGCGCGTTTTGCGATGG
>DAOLNX010000115.1:0-8277 GCA_035416785.1 Smithellaceae bacterium
GTGCTATCTTGAATTTGGTCTGGGGTCCCAGTTTTCGAATTTGTTCCGTGAATTCCGTCACGACTTCCGCAAATTTATTGCCTTCGGATGCAGAAATCCATTCCACACGAAACCTTTCCGGTTCCATACCGGAAAAATCCAGTATCTTTTTTGTCACGGCCAAACGCCTCCGTGCATAGAGATTGCCTGTATTATAGTGGCAATCTCCCGGATGACATCCTCCGATCAGAACACCATCCGCTCCCATCTGAAAAGCACGAAATATAAAGGAGGGATTAATCCGGCTGGAACACATGACCCGAACCACTCTCAGATTTTGCGGATATTGTAATCTGGTGGTTCCAGCCAGATCCGCACCCGTATAGGTACACCAGTTACAGGCAATACCCAGTATTTTCGGTTCAAATGACATAAATTTCCTTTCTTGCCTTTTAATACTCCATTAATCCTTCCATTTCGGACAGGATCTGATCATTCGTAAAATGCCTTGCGATAATGGCCGATGCCGGACAAACCGCGGCACAAAGACCGCAACCCTTACACAGCGCCTCGTTGATTTCCGACACTCCCTTATCGGCCTTGAAGAAAGGTGCGCTATAAGGACAGACGCGCACACAATTTTGACAGCCGCAACAAGACGCTGGATTCACCATGGCGGTGGTCGCCTCCAGTTCCATCTTGTCTTTCTCGACAATGGTCAGGGCTTCCGCAGCAGCGCCATTGGCCTGGGCCACCGTATCAGGAATGTCCTTGGGACTCTGGCAGACGCCGGCAATATACACCCCTTCGGACATCGTGGAAAGAGGAGCCAGTTTAGGATGTCGCTCCATGAAAAATCCCTGTTTATCCGTGCTCAGATTAAATAAGCGCGCAACGTCTCTGGCATCCGCCCGCGGCACAATCGCCGGAGAAAGCACTACCATATCCACCGGCAAACGGACAAATTTTCCGGTTATCGTATCTTCCGCTTCAACCATCAGTCGTCCAGGTTCTTCTGTGCATGATTTGACACGCGCCCCCTTGCCACGGATAAACTTCACATCTTCTTCAATGAGCCGGTTGTAAAATTCTTCATAGCCTTTGCCGGCCGCACGCATATCAATGTAAAACTGATAAACATCCGCTTCTGTCTTTTCCTTAAACAGATGCGCGAATTTGAGAGAATACATACAGCAAACGCGGCTGCAATGTTCATAGTGATTTTTATCGCGGCTGCCGATACAGTGAAAAATGGCGATGGCTTGAGGTTCTTTGCCATCCCGAAGCGTCACTTTTCCCCCTGTGGGACCGGCTGAGTTAAAGAGCCTTTCCACTTCAAGGGCGTTATACACCCCGGGATATTTTCCATAACCATATTGAATCAGCTCCCGCGTATCCATCAAATCATAACCGGTGGCAATCACCACAGCACCAACCTTTATCGGAAGAAAAGTATCAGTCTGTTCGAAATCAATGGCTTTCTGCTCGCAGATTTTTTCACACAGCCGACACTTGCCCTTTTTGAAGAATGTACAGGTATCCCGGTCGATGACCGGCTTTTGCGGAACCGCCTGGGGAAAAGGAATGTAAATGGCCTTGCGTTTTACCAGGCCCTCGTCCCATTCGGAAACACCTTTGCCGGGACATTTTTCCGTACAGGCCAAGCAGGCATTACATTTATCATGATCCACATAACGCGCCTTCTGTCGGATTGTAATGTCAAAATTGCCGACATATCCCTTCACTTCGCTAATTTCGCAGGAGGTCAGGAGTGTAATATTCTTGTGCTGTAAAACAGCATCCATCTTGGGAGTCAGAATGCAGGCGGAACAGTCCAATGTGGGAAACGTTTTGTCAAATTGCGCCATGTGCCCGCCGATGGTCGAATTTTTCTCCACAAGATAAACTTTCTTTCCCGTGTTGGCCAATTCCAAAGCCGCCTGAATGCCGGCAATGCCGCCGCCGACAACCAGAACATCCGGACAGACATTGATCACACGCGATGTAAGAGGCGCCAGCAAACGCGCACGATATACCGCACCGTTCAGAAGCGCCTTCGCTTTGGATGTGCCCTCTTCAATGTCGTGTGTCACCCAGGAAACCTGCTCACGGATATTGACAATGGACAGAAGATACTGATTCAATCCTGTTGCGGCCAGCACCTTGCGGAATGTTTTCTCGTGCATCAAAGGGGAACAGGCCGTCACGATCACACGATCCAGCTTGTATTCCCTGATATCATTGGCAATCATTTCCTGTCCGGGGGTGGAACACATAAATTTGTAGTCTTTTGCCACAACCACGTCCGGAAGCGTGGAGGCAAACTGTGCCAGCTCGCTTACCCGAACCGTTTTAGCTATGTTCAAACCGCAGTGGCAAATAAAAACACCGATTCTACTCATATATACTCCCGATATGATTTACTTCAA
Organism: Smithellaceae bacterium; assembly: GCA_035416785.1. Lineage (GTDB taxonomy): Bacteria > Desulfobacterota > Syntrophia > Syntrophales > Smithellaceae > UBA8904. Next base: position 2,409 of record DAOLNX010000115.1, read on the forward strand.
AGTCGTTGTGTCCATCTGGTACGCTATTCATCCCTTTACATCTGGCATGTGAAGTTCAGATCGGCGGCACCCGACAGAATTTCTTCCATGTTCACGCCCAGACTCTCCAAAAAAATCTCCGTGACATCCTTGATCTGAATACGATCGTCAACATTCATGGTCCGGATACTGTCTTCAAACATGGTAATACAATAAGGACAAGATGTCGCCAGAATGGTTGCCCCAGTTGCCAACGCTTCTTCAATTCTCAAGTCGCTCAATCGTTCACCTTTGAGTTTTTCCATCCATAGTCCACCACCGCCTCCACCACAACACATGCTTTCTTCATTGTTGTGTTCCATTTCGACAAAATCCAAGCCCGGAATGGACTTAAGAACTTCTCTCGGTGCATCGTAAACCTTGCTATGTCTGCCAAGATAACAGGGATCATGATAGGTCACCCGAATTCCGCCAAAATCTTTCTGGGGGATAAGCTTTCCTTTTTTTACCAGATCTGAAATCAATTCGCTGGTATGAACCACATCATAGTTTTCTCCATAATCCTTATTAAAAGACGCCAGGCAGTGTGGTGATGCGGTAATGATTTTATTCACTCCCTGTGATTGAAAATACTGAAGATTTTTTGATTTGAGTCTGTCAAACAGATCCAGATCGCCGACTTTTTTTACACTCTCTCCGCAGCAATTCACTTCTAGAGATGGCATTCCCCAGCGCAATCCTGATTGATTCAACACGGCCGCTGTCGCTTTGGCCAGACGGATGTTTCGGGGATCATAGCAGATGGTACAGCAAGTCCAGAACAGGTAGTCTTTGTCCGGCGAATAGACGGGATATTGTTCTTTTGCCCAGTCGTTGCGCTTGGCCTGATCACCGGACCAAGGATTACCGCGTGCGGAAAGAGATCCTACAAAAGAACGCAAACTCTGCGGTAAGAGACCGCCACCACTATAAACATTACGGATGGCGGTAACAATGTCGATGAGTTCAACTCCACGGGGACAACGCTCCACGCAGAATCTACATGTGGAACAGCCCCACATAAACTCTTCAATGCCATCCAAGCCAAGTTGTCCATAACGGACAAGTTTGCGAATATTAAAATGGGTGATGGGTGTCCAGGGGCAAGTTCCCGAGCAGGTGCCACACTGGTAACATTTTTTCAGTGCCTCACCTCCGGCCTCCATAATCGCCTGAGACATTTCCAGATAGGGTGTAACCGTTTGTGACATTCAAAATCTCCTATATTTTAACATGCATTAAGAATGAACCTTCTATTCCCCAATCGCGGAGTGCCTTTTAACACATGTGATTGAAAATCTCAATTTTTAAAAGCGAATAATAAAAAAAACTAATGACACTTCCTGTGGTTGATACGACCCAATTGTTCGGCCTTTGTCAATAAAAAAAGGGAGCACAATGGCTCCCTTTATCGAAATCATGTAAAAAAGGAAGTTAATATTCCGGTGTCAGTTTATCGAGTTCTGCAAGAGAGAAAACGGGCCCGTCCTTGCAGACATACTTGCTTCCAACATTGCACCGTCCACACTTGCCTATGCCGCACTTCATGCGCATTTCCAGTGAGGTAATGATATTTTCCTTGGAAAATCCCAGTTCAAAAAACACCGGCAGCGTAAAACGGATCATGATCGGGGGACCGCAGATCACGGCCACGGCATTTTCCTTGCTAGGCGCCACTTCTTTGCAGACGGTGGGAACGAAACCTTCTCTGCCTTTCCATGTCGCATCACCTTTGTCCACTGTGACGTTCAGATTCAGATCAGTTCTTTTCCCCCATTCAATTAATTCATCCTTATAAAGCAGCAGGCCGGGGTTTCTGGCGCCGTAAATGACCGTGATGTTGCCAAAGCGCTTGCGGTTGTCTTCATGAATCGCGTAATTAATCAATGAGCGCAGGGTGGTAAATGCAAAACCGCCGCCGACGATGACAATGTTCTTCCCTTCGAGAAATTCCAGCGGCCAGCTGTTGCCCAGCGGTCCGCGGATCCCCATCACTTCGCCTTCTTCCATTTCATGAAGCGCCGTCGTCACCACGCCTGCCTTCTGAACGGTGAATTCGACATACCCCTTTTGCGTCGGGGACGAAGCAATACCGATCGGTGATTCGCCCTTTCCGAAGATGGAAAGCTCGCCGAACTGACCGGGAATGTATGCGTATTTCTGTTCGTCTTCCGGGTTGACAAACTTGAATCGGAACGTCTTGATGTCTTTGGTGTCGACTTCAGTAATGATTTTATCCACCACAACGGGATAAGGAATATACGGGTTTTGCATTACGAACTCCCTGATTATAATTTTGAAATGTCTTCAACAACTTTACGGATATCCAGATTCACCGGACAAGACATCACGCACCGTCCGCAGCCCACGCAGGCTATTGCATTGAACATATCGACATAGTATTTAAACTTGTGCATGGTGCGCTGACGCCATCTTTCCTTTTGTGACGACCGGGGATTGTGTCCCGATGTTTCCTTCGTGAAAAGGGGAAACATGCAGGAGTCCCAGGACCGAAGACGAATCCCGTCCGAACCTTTCACTTCATCGCTGATGTCGAAGCAATGGCAGGTGGGGCACAGATAGGTGCAGGTTCCACAAGCCAAGCATTTGCCGTGAATGGTATTCCAGAAAGGATTGTCGAAATTCTTATCGAGGATGGGCTTCACTTCATGAGCCGGAATCTTCGAGGTGATGGCTTCTTTGGCTTTGACGGCAATCTCGCTTTTCTTGGCATCCGCCGCCGCATCGACTTTGCTGTCGCCGAAATACGGGGCCAGTTTCTCGCCTTTCGTCGTGACAAATTCCACCAGATAATCTCCGCCGATGTCGGTCAGCAGGATATCGGCGCCTTCGGATCCGACGGGCTCGCCGTCTACCGAGGTGCAAAAACAACTGGCATAAGGCGGCTTCACACAGGCCAGAGCAATCACCGTGTTGTTTTGCCGCTTGCTGATGTAATAACCGTCTTGATACTTTTCCTGGTCAAAAAGCTTATCCAGGAGAGCAAAACTGTGCGCGTCGCAGGGACGTACACCAAATAAAACCGACTGATCGGCCTTGTTGACCTCCGACGAAAACACCATGCCTTTGGCTGTATGCGTATATTTCATCAGGGTTTCCGTATGTGGAAAGAAAACATTTTTCGGCGCGTTTTTGGAATTCAGATAAGCGAAGAAGGGCTCATCCGTCTTTCCCAGGGTGTCAAAAAGAACGTTGTCTTCTCTCTTTACCGGCGCCCAAACCAGCAAATCTCCGGCCATTTTCTTGGCAATTCCCGCCAGTGCATCTTTTTTGATCAAACGTTTTTCCATAATTGTCCCTAATCTATTATTTTATCCAACATTACATTGATGACCGTGTCGGTTGATATTCATCGCTCCGCGATTAAACCAAGCGCAGCTGACTCAACAGCGGCTGCACATCCGTCAGATGCGATTTAAAGGTTTCAGTGGATCCGGGAAGCCCCAAAGCCAGGGAAATCAGTTCCGTGAAATAAAACACAGGCATTCTCATGTGCGGACTCGGTCGCATTTCTAGATTGGCCATGCACATCGGACATGCCGTTACGACACAGTTCGCGCCGGCTTCTTTGGCAGCGCTCATCAGCTTATCGCACATATCCACGACAATGGCTGTCTTGCTGACAGACATCGAACCACCGCAACAATCCGTTTTATAAGACCAGTTCTTCACATCCGCGCCGACTGCCCCCATCATCTTGTCGAGCATGAAAGGATTTTCATAATTTTCAAATTGGCAGACTTCCGGCGGACGAAGCAGAAGACATCCGTAATAGGAAACCGGTTTTAAACCGGCCAGCGGCTTGACCACTTTCTGCTTTAAGGCATCAATCCCGATTTCATTATAAATGACGTCAATCGGGTTGCGAATGGCGATGCCGCCCTGGTATTTTGCGCCCAGCACACCTTCAATTTTCGCCTTCAGGTCTTTGTCTGCTTTGAGATGATGCTCCGCCATTTTGAAGCGGTTGAAGCAGGCGGCGCAGGGCACCATCACATCCATCGCATTTTTCTCCGCCGCGATCAGATTGCGCGCCGGCAGCGCAACGGAAAGATCAAAATTTGTGTTGCTCCGCAGCAGGACCAATCGTCAACTTCTTTGAGTTCGATGTTGAGGGCGCGGCTCACGGCCTTCATGGACTGATCATATTCTTTTCCCATTCCATGCAGCGAACAGCCCGGATAATAAGAAACTTTCAAGAGAGTAACCTCCTTTTATACTTGTTACTTCGACACATCATCGTTTGGGCTTGTCTGATGTGCTATTGTTTTTATGTTGTTTTTGTCTTCTCAAATATATTTTTTATCGACCTCATATCCTTGGTCCGTGGCGGCAGGATTTTCAGTTTTCCTTTCAGAAACATCGCCGGCGCGATATCTACATCCGACATGAAATCACCAGACTTCAGCTTATAATGAATGGTCATCATCATTTCGTGGACGCGGCCGCCGAATTTAATGCTCGACAGGAACGCCTCATGGAACTTCAGCACATTCGCTTCTTTTGCCGCACGGCCTTCTTCAATTGCCATCTGCCTTAAAACATCCATCATCCGTGCGATGTCCACCTGGTTGGGGCATCGTGTAATGCACGTTTCACAAGACAGGCAAAGCCAAATCGTTGAACTGGAAAGCACTTTGTCCTTCTGCCCGTTCTGGATCATTTTGATAACCTTGTTGGGGTTATATTCCATGTAGGATGCAGCGGGACAGCCAGCCGTACATTTTCGGCAGTGATAACAGGCTTGCAACGGCACACCGTGTATCTTTTTATTTACTTCTTCCAGAAAAGTTTCCATGTAAGCTCCATCATCTCATTCAATTACGGGTTATAGACAAAGTCTCCCTTGTCGTGATGTTCATCGAATTTCCCCAGAGGCGGCATATCTTCCATACTGGAACCGGCACGATTGCCGAAGAATTCGAAGCAGTCCTTGTCGATTTTCTTGAGGAATTTGCGCAGATCCACGCCCATCGGACAGACGGCAACGCAGGAACCGCAATCGACGCAGCGACCGACCATGTGGTACAGGCGCATGAACTGGAAAACCTGCGTGTCGGTTGCGTCTTCGCCGATGCCAACCCACTGCGGCTGGCTCTGTTCGACAAAGCAGACCGGACAGTAGCACGACGGACAGGTCTGCCGGCAGGCGTTGCAGCGCATGCACTTTTCCATTTCCTTCGTGAAATAGGCCCAGCGTTCTTCAATAGCTTTGGCTTCGAATTCCTTGACTTCATTATATTCCGCATCCGGATTCATGGCTGGAGCGGGAGAACCGATCGTCACATCGGAAATAATCGGATTGTTGAAACGACAGGTCGCACAGGAATCCGCCAGAACGTCCTTGAGCGCAACGGTCTTGTCTCCGTCGGATGTCTTCATGTTGACCTGACCGGCGTCAATCGCCCCGTCTACAATATCCGCGCCGCCGATTTTGATTTTCAGGCCTTTCCCGTCCACATAACCGTCGCAGGGAACGCCGATGATGCATACATCTTCACGAGCATACTGTCTTTCCTGAAGATGAATGACCATGGAACGGGTCGTACAGCCGCGGGCGACAACACCGATGACTTTTTTCTTCCGGTCTTCGGGTTTCACTCGTTTCTGCGAATTCTTGTGAGCCATGATCAAATCGTGCACAAACTTGGCCAAATTCTGCGTACAAAGATTGTTCCAGACCAGCCGGTCGGCTTCTTCCGGCTGAGTGATGAAACAAGGCGTGGCCGTCAACGGAAGCGTACCTTTCTCATAACCGACAATCACTTCGGCCTTCTTTTCCAAAAGCAGCCTTTTTGCTTCTTCCCGCAATTTTGTTTCGATGTTTTCC
>DAOLNX010000116.1:0-8275 GCA_035416785.1 Smithellaceae bacterium
TCCCTTTAGCGCCGTAGGCCACATCCTTCATGCCTCTGAAACTGCAATACTGGTTCTCACTTGAACAGTAAATCCAACCGGATGGCGCCTGCGCTTGGACCTGTGGAACAATAAGGCAACATCCCCAAATTAGAAAGATTACACCAAATACAAAACGAATGGACTGGAATGCTGACATGGTAAAGACTCCTTTCTCAAAAATTAAATTGTTTATTCACACATGCCCGTGGAGTGTAGAAAAAGCCTTTGCTGGTGTCAAGGCAATCTTGACGGCCTTGTCAATCATCAGCATAAATCATCAACACTTCGATTGCTGATTCATGTGGTCGCATCAGAGTTGATCGCATCGGTAAAATAAAAAAGTCTGCGCATATGCGTTGTTAAAAAGAGAATCCTGTGCTTATAAACATCTTACGCTGGAAATAGAAACTGGGGAGGCAAGCCGGTTTTGCGGGTCTGATATAGGATGCCTTTTGCCGGGCTGTGCAGAATTTTGAAAGTTATTTTAATTCATCCACCTGTCTCCAAACCTTCGGAGCCGCCCGCCGGCCTGGCCAGGTTGTCAGCCTGCCTGAGCGATAACTTTGTTGAACACAGGGTGATTGATGCCAATCTGGAAGGTATGCTCTATCTGATGCGCACCTTTGTCCGAACAGGAATGCCTGTCGGACGCTGGAGTCTGAGAGCCTGTAAAAATCTGGAGGGAAACCTGGCTCTTTTGCGCAATCCCGGCACGTTTGCCAATCAAAGCCGTTACTCCCGCACCGTAATTGATATCAATCATGTCCTAAATGTGGCCGGCCAACCCTGTGTGAATCTTTCCCTGTCTGATTATGCTGATCACCGGCTGTCCCCGGTAAAAAGCGACGACTTGATCCGGGCGGCCGAAAATCCTGAAGACAATCCTTTTTATTCCTGGTTTTGTGTCTGCCTAAAGGATGCACTTGCCGAATGTCCTGATTATATTGGATTTTCACTGAATTTCTTAAGTCAGGCGCTTTGCACGATGGCGATGATTGGCTTTATTAAAAAAATATCTCCTCGCCAGAAAATACTTCTGGGCGGTTCCCTGACAACTTCCTGGGTTCAAATCACCGGAAGAACAAATCTATTCCCCGGCCTTGCCGATGAAGTGGTGACAGGTGCTGGAGAAGATAAGCTTTTGAAATTGCTTGGAATTAATAATATCCGGAAGAACAGGTCAACGGATTATCGCCTGCTGTCTCCAAATGACTATCTTTCGCCTGGCTTTGTTCTGCCTTACAGCGCGGCGCGAGGTTGCTGGTGGCAAAAATGTGCTTTTTGTCCGGAGCATTCCGAAAACAATCCCTACTTTCCAATGCAAATTCCCTGTGTGACGGACGAGTTGCAAAAACTGACAAAACGGCATCATCCTTCGTTGATTCACCTTTTGGATAGTGCCATTTCTCCGGCGCTGTTGAATGCGTTGATCAAGCAGCCGCCGGGGGCACCTTGGTATGGCTTTACCCGCATCACCCGTCATTTGATGGATGAGGATTTCTGCCGGGCGCTGAAAAAAAGCGGTTGTGCCATGCTGAAATTGGGCATGGAGTCCGGGAACCAGTCCGTTCTTGATCAGTTACACAAGGGAATTGATTTGCCCATAGTGGAGAAAACGCTGAAAAATCTTAAAAAATCAGGGATTTCCATCTATGGCTATTTTTTGTTCGGCACACCGCCGGAAAACGAGGAATCTGCTTTTCAAACCTTGGATTTTGTTTGCCGTCATGCGAATTGCATTGATTTTCTGAACCTGGCCATTTTCAATTTACCGGCCGGAAGTCCGGAGGCGAAAAGCCTTGCCACGGAAGACTTTTATGACGGCGATTTGTCTCTGTATAAGAACTTTAAGCATCCTCAAAACTGGCAGCGTGTGCATGTTCGTAATTTTCTTGATAAAGTATTTAAGAGGCATCCGGCAGTCGTCCCAATCGTCAAACGAACGCCGCAATTCTTTACGTCCAACCATGCGCCTTTTTTCACTTTTCCAAATTTCTAAAATCCCTCTATTGACAACACCTAGATGTTGTGGTTAACGGCATTTACCACACTACATATAGTGTTTGTTTATATCATCTCTGAAGGATCTCCAAAGGAGCAAAATAGCAATGGAAAAGAAGACTTATACCCCCATCGTTCCGGAATTAACCCAAAATGCCATGACCGTCCTCGAGCGCCGTTATCTGAAGCGCGACAAGGAAGGAAAAGTGCTGGAAACACCTGCGCAGATGTTTCGCCGTGTGGCGGACACCATTGCCGCCGCCGATAAAATATTCAATGAAAAAGAAGAGGTTTCTTCGGTGGCTGAGGATTTCTATTCTATGATGACCCATTTGGAATTTTTGCCTAATTCTCCGACGCTGATGAATGCCGGGCGCGAACTGGGACAGTTATCCGCGTGCTTTGTTTTGCCGGTGGGAGATTCGATGGAGGAAATCTTTGATGCGGTCAAGTTTACCGCGCTGATTCATAAGTCCGGCGGTGGAACCGGTTTCTCTTTTTCCCGTCTTCGTCCGGCCAACGATGTGGTCCTAACCACCACAGGCATTTCCAGCGGACCGATTTCTTTCATGCGGGTTTTCGATGTGGCCACGGAAACCATCAAGCAGGGAGGAACGAGGCGGGGCGCCAATATGGGCATTTTGCGTATCGACCATCCGGACATTATGGATTTCGTTATGTGCAAGGCCGATAAGAAGCAGCTCAATAATTTTAATATTTCCGTGGGGTTGACGGAAGCTTTCATGAAGGCCGTGGAAAAGGATGAAAATTATGATCTGGTCAATCCCCGGGATGGTCAGATTACCGGAACACAAAATGCCCGAAAGATTTTCAGCCGGATTGTGACGCAGGCATGGGAAAACGGCGAGCCGGGCATTGTTTTTCTGGACAGGCTGAATCGTGACAATCCGACGCCGCACGTGGGAATGATTGAATCTACCAATCCCTGTGGCGAACAGCCGCTTTTGCCCTATGAATCATGCAACCTCGGCTCCATCAATCTCGGTAAAATGGTTCACGACGGCCGGGTCAACTGGAAGCGCTTGGGTGAGGTGGTTCATCTGGCGGTTCATTTTCTGGACAATGTTGTGGAGGTCAATAACTATCCTTTGACTCAAATTGCCGAAATGACGAGGGCTAACCGCAAGATCGGACTGGGCGTTATGGGCTGGGCCGATATGCTCATCGCACTGGGCATTCCCTACGATACAGAAGAAGCCATAGAAATGGCTGAAAAAGTCATGGGGTTTATCAATAAGCAAGGTCATGCCGCTTCGCAGGCGCTCGCGAAAAAGCGCGGTGCTTTTCCGAATTTCAAAGGGTCTGTCTATGACCGGAAGGGAAAGGCTCTGATGCGCAACGCCACCGTGACCACGATTGCGCCCACCGGAACGATTTCGATTATTGCCAATGCTTCAAGTGGCGTAGAGCCGCTATTTGCCGTATCCTACGTTCGCCAGGTCATGGATAATGATATTCTCGTCGAGGTGCATCCTTATTTCGAGGCGATGGCCAAGGAAAAAGGATTTTATTCTCTTGAACTGATGCAGAAAATTGCTGAACAGGGCTCCGTCCACGATCTTGTGGAAATTCCCGAAAACCTCCGGAAGATTTTCGTCACCGCCCATGATATTTCGCCGGAGGTGCATATCCGCATGCAGGCGGCTTTTCAGAAATTCACAGACAATGCGGTCAGTAAAACGGTCAATTTTACCAATGGGGCGACAATTCAGGATGTGGCCAAAGTCTATGAACTGGCTTATAAACTGGATTGCAAGGGTGTAACGATTTACCGGGACGGATCGCGGGATCAGCAGGTTCTTTCCGTCAGAAAAAAGGAAGAAGCAGCCGTGGCTCCCGTTGTCGAGATGGCGAAAACCACCAAGCGCGAGCGGCCCAAGGTGCTCAAGGGCTGGACCTATCAGATGCAGACCGGTTGCGGGCCGCTGTATGTTACGGTTAATGAGGATGATGCGGGTCTTTTTGAACTTTTCACCACCATGGGCAAAGCGGGGGGATGTGCCGCCTCACAAAATGAGGCTGTTGGGCGGCTGGTTTCTCTGGCTTGGCGAAACGGAATTCAAACGCGCCAAGTCATCAAGCAGCTTCAGGGGATTTCCTGCCATTCGCCGTCCGGTTTTGGCGAAAACAAAATTCTGTCTTGTGCGGACGCTGTAGCCAAGGCGATTCAGGCTCATGTTGCGGCCAATGGAGGCAAGGTTCAGCATGTCAAGCGTGTCTTTCTCAAAGGCGCCTGCCCGGACTGCGGCGGCATTGTCGAGCACGAAGGCGGCTGCATGGTTTGCCATATCTGCGGCTATAGTGAATGCGCGTAATGAAGGTCTAGATTTCCAGCGCGAGAAGCTTGTCCCCGATTTCCACGGAAGACCCTGGTGAAACAAAAATCTCTTTCACCTTTCCACTGATTTCGGCGACGACGTTGGTGAGCATTTTCATGGCCTCTAAAACAATCAGAGGATCTCCTTCGTTCACTTCGTCCGCCACAGCTACGGGAATGGTGTTGACTACTCCCTTGATGGTTGCGCGAATGTCTCCCGCACGGGCCAGTGCTTCGAGCTCCTTGGCGGTGTAAGCGCCTTTGGCCTGCCGTTTTTCTTTGCTCTCGTCCTCTACCTGTGTGATGACGGGTTCCGGGTGATAGTCGATGTCCAGATGTGTCATAAAGGATCCGTCCTTCATCCTTCTGGACGGTCCGATTTCAATGGTGTGGTGTTTACCGTAAGCATCTGGAAATTCGAATTTTTCTCCGATATTGAAACCGCCGCGCCTGAACAAGATCCGTGGAGGAAGAACCCAGGTTTTGCCGAACTGCTGTTCGAATTTCAGGAAGCTTACCGCATCATTGGGGTGCTGGAGATAAAGCACCAACTCATCCGATGTGGCCGCTCTGCCGATGTTTTTTTCCAGCAGACGCTTTTCAATGGCCAGATCAACATCCTCGATTTTCTGATAGCCGTATTCGTTTTGAACGATTTTTTTCCAGTCTTTTCCGAAAACCATTTCGTAAATTTCGTCAGCAGGCCGGTAAAACGGAAATTCTCCATATCTTCCTAAAAGAAGATTTTTCAAATCATCGCTGGCATCCTTGTACCGAACGCCTTTAATGATGTTGTTGGCTGCGGTGGTCCAGAGGATTTGAGAACCCGGGGTGACGCTCCAGAAATTTCCCAGTTCGATTTGCACTTTGGGCAATTCGTTTTGTAATATTTCCGGCATGCGGTTTAAGAACCCCCCCTTCTGGGCTTGTTCAAAACTCGATCCTGTGGCGCCGCCGGGGAGTTTGTGGACTTGTACGGTCGGATCAAAGCCGAAAAACTGGGATTCAAAATCGCGGTAATACGGCCGCTCCTGCCGAAGCTTATTGGATGCCTCAATCACCGCCTGAGCATTGAAGCCGATAGCTTTCATACCGTAATCTTCAAGAACCGAAACGGCTGTTAAAAGTGGCGGCGGACCATAAAAACCTGTGAGGGCATGGTCGCTGGCGTCAAATATTTTTGCGCCGTTTTGGACGGCGGCGATGATCCGCCCGATTTCATTGCCGTCCGTATTATGTCCGTGATAATGGATCAGCAGATCAGGATACTTTTGCAAAATGGCCTTTACCAGTTCGCCGATGCGCCGGGGGGTTCCCAATCCGCCGTGATTCTTGATGGCCAGAAGAATTTCCGAACCTGTAACATCAAGAATTTCTTTTACTTTCTTTAAATAAAATTCGTTGGTGTGCTCCGGGCCCGTGGAAAAGCAAATGGCCGCCTCCAGAATCCGTCCCGCCTTTTGAACTTCTTCATAAACGGGAATCATGTTGGGAATGTGGTTCAAAAAGTCAAAGACGCGCCAGACGTGGACATATCGCGCAAAGGTTTCCACGGTCAGACGAATAACATTTTCCGGATAAGGGCGATAGCCGAACAGATTGATGCCCCGGCATAGCGTTTGAAAAAGCGTATCCGGCATATGACGGGACAGAACTTCCAGTTTTTCCAGAGGATTGATTTGCTTGCGCAGCATATCGACATGGACGGACGCGCCGCCGGTAATTTCCAGGGAAAAGAATCCGGATGCGTTTCGCTCCGGCGCGACCAGGATTTGTGTGTGCGGCAAAATGCGGTTTTTAAAATCCGACTGCGACAGGTCGCGCTCCGTGTTGGTGACGTAAAATCCTTCCTGTTGGCGCATTTTATCCAAAACATGCCGAACGCCGTTTTGCTTAAGCTCCTGGGGCGATATTCTTCCTTCTGTCTCAAACTTCATCGTTGTTTTTCTCCTCAAATTCCGGTGGTCCATGCCTGTTAGTAGGCGTAAGGGTTCATCTTCTTGGCGTGAATCTCCGCGATCAGTCTCGAGAGTTTGGCGATTTCCCTTTCTGTATCGGGATATTGAAACAATTCCGGATGCAAATCCAGATAGCTGGTGGTAAACTTTCCAGCACGGAAATCCTTATCGTCGCAAATGGCCAGATAGAAAGGAATGGTGGTTTTCGGTCCGACAATGAGAAAATCCTTAAGCGCGCGTTTCAGGCGCTGGATCGTTTGTTCCCAAGAGTAGCCGCGGACGGTGAGTTTGACCAGGAGCGAGTCATATTCGGTGGGGATCTTATAACCCTGATAGACGATGCCATCAAGGCGGATTTCCGGTCCGCCGGGGGATTGGTAAACTTCCACTCGCTTGCCGCCTTCAGGCAGAAAGTTGTTTTTTGGATCTTCAGCGTTGACGCGAACCTGGATGGCTTTGCCGACAAAATGAATACGCTCTTCCGGAATTTCCAGCTTTTCGCCTTGCGCCAGGAGAATCTGCTGGCGGATAATGTCGATCCCCGTGAGAATTTCGGTGACGGTATGCTCCACCTGAAGACGGGTGTTCACTTCCATAAACCAGAATTGATGGCTTTGGGGATCAACCAGGAATTCCACGGTGCCGGCGTTAATATAACCCGCCTGGCGTGCTGCCCGGACGGCCGTCAAGTGCATGTTGTCCAAAACATTTTTCGGCAGGTCGGCGGGGGCAATTTCCAGAAGTTTCTGATGGCGTCGTTGAATGGAACAGTCTCTGGTGCCTAGATGCATGATTTGTCCGTATTCGTCGGCCAAAATCTGAACCTCGATGTGACGCGGTGATTCGACGCACTTTTCGATGTAAATACGGTCATCGCCAAAAGCGGAGCGGGCTTCGGAGCGTGCCTGCGGAAGCTGGGTTCGAAGTTCTTCCTCACTGGTGATTTTCCGGATGCCCCTTCCGCCGCCACCGGCCAGTGCTTTAAACATGATCGGATAGCCGTGGCGACTGCCGAAAGCGAGGGCTTCGCGGATGCCTTCCTCATCGGGGGCAAGCGCTCCGGTTCCCGGCACAAAAGGAATGTCGGCCTTTTGCATGATATCCCGGGCGACAACTTTGTTGCCCAAGTTCCGGATGACCCGGGGCGGCGGTCCGATAAATGTTATCCCTGATGCCTCGCAGGCTGCCGCCAGTTCGGGGTTTTCGGAAAGGAAGCCATAGCCGGGATGAATAGCGTCTGCCCCTGCTTTTTGGGCTGCCCAGATGATTTTGTCGATGTTCAAATAATCCTTTCGGGGTCCGTCACCGATCAGAATGGCCTGATCGGCGAAACGTAGAAAATAGGCTTCGTTGTCCGGCTTTTCATAAACAGCCACGGCATCCAAACCCATTTCCTTGACGGTCCGGATGATACGCAGAGCGATTTCTCCACGGTTGGCCACCAATACTCTGTTGATTTTTTTCACTTGCATTTCCCTTTCCATTTGCCCGAGTTCGGTCATTCCTCGCTGTCATCTTTTTTCTCGCTGATTTTATACGGAGGACTAGAGGCGCTTGTCAAGCGGATAATTCTGGAAGATATTGACGAAAAGGAGTGATTTTTCTTGACCCTTCAGAAACCAGAAAAAAACGAAGGGCTTCCGGATGTTGTGGAGTATCCATAAGCCCTTTGATTTTATTCTGGTGCCGGAGCTCGGAATCGAACCGAGATGGGCGTGAGCCCGCGGGATTTTGAGTCCCGTGCGTCTACCAGTTTCACCACTCCGGCGCGGTGCGCAGTATTATCGAAGGACGATGAAATGTCAAGAGAAAATCTATTGACAAGTTCCGAATTTGCATGTTAATGGTTGCTCGCTTTTTGGAAAGCGTATTTACGGGGGTGTAGCTCAGCTGGGAGAGCGCTTGAATGGCATTCAAGAGGCCAGCAGTTCGATCCTGCTCATCTCCACCAAAATAA
>DAOLNX010000117.1:0-8150 GCA_035416785.1 Smithellaceae bacterium
AAGGAACGCCGGTTTGACATAACCCGCATCCCGAGTACTTTCCATCTATCCCGGCCCTTGAGCGCCTTCCAGCCAGGAATTCTGCTTGGTAAACCATACAATCCGAAATCTTCACTTTTTGTTGTGAAATATAGGTGAAGACTTGTAGATGAAATGAGTAGTCAACAATTCAAGTACGCATCAGCCGGATGAACCATTTTTATTATTTCAAGTTCAGAATTTTCCCACTTTTTTCCGCTTTGTGAATCTCCAGGATTATTGAATTTAAAACATCCCGCGTCAATTTTGCCTCAACAATCATTCCGAACATCTCCATATCGGCGCCTTCCGGTGAAAAAACATCCTGCCGCAAATCTCTTTCGCCGTAATTTCCCGGAAAGACGCTCCGAGACCATCCAATCACCGCCTTTCCTGAATTTCGGAAAACGGAAATATACTCCACCTTACCCGCTGTATCCGGATCGGCCAATATTGCGGCAACGGCATCCCCCAGATAAACTCCATCCTTGGACTTCAAATGCGATACCACCCGCACCACTTTGGAAACCTGACCCGGATTTTCCGTGGCCAGCAAACCAAGAAGAAAATTTGTTGCATCCGACAGATTCAAATGACGGAATCCGGCCTCCCGCCCGCCAAACGAAACCAAACCATCTTTTCTCAAGTTCGCACCGATAGCCTGGAGAGTCTCTTCGTCGACATTGGTTAAAGCACAAAGGGTTTTGGTAAATGACTTTCTGCTGATTTTAATCATGGTCCTGCCTCTTATCTTGCTGCTTTGTGATATCCTGCTTGAATCGCCTCCGCCTCGGAATCAAATTCCACACGATGATACGCCTTGACGGCATGATAGTATTTCATACCCGGAAGATGGTATCTTTTACTGTCTCGATTACCGATTACTTTCACCTTTTGCTCCATCTGGGAGGATGTCGAAGCACTCTTTTGCTTTTCGGTCATTTGATCTGCAACCGCTGTCGTCACTTTTCCCTTGTCTTTAGGCACAACCGCTTCCCACCTTGCCTGAATAGACTGAAGTTCATTGATCTTTCCCATTGCCGCGGCCGGATCCAAAACAAGCAGGCCTTTTGCCTCCTTCAAAGACGCTTTGAAAACTTGTTCATCGGCCATCCATGCCTTTTTCACTTTTCGATCTTTCACTTTTGCGGCAGCATTTTTTAGTTTCTCCCACTGGTCTTCCAGTGCGACAATCATCTCTTGAGCTTTCACAACGGCCGTTTTTTTACCTTCTCCTGCAGCACGCGCGGCTTTATCAAAGGCTTCTCTTGCTTCCAGATAATGCTGCCTGGCTTTCTGATATTTTTTCCCTTTGATCAGAATGTCGGCGTTTTCCCAAATTTTTCTGCCGGTATCAAATTCAGCAACGGCATACTTTGCCGCTTCGGAAGCCATCGCCGCATCCATGGATGCTTTGGCAGCGGCCTTTTCCGCATCTGGGGGTTTCGCGCAGCCTAAAAAGAAAACCCCCGGTAAAAAAACGATCAGCAACACTAAAAAAAACCTGAAATTCACCATGGAATACTCTCCCTCGAACCTATTCAACTTCTTGTCCTTTTTACACTTCTTTGATTTGGCTTATCGAATGGCTTGCTTTTTACAGTATGATTTCAGAGCACTAATCACATTATCGTCATATTTTATTCCGGAATCCTCTTCCAGCATCCGGAAAGCTTCCTCAACAGGAAGAGCGTCCCGATAATGTCTTTTGGCCGTCAGGGCCTCAAATACATCCGCAACGGCAATAATCCTGGCCATGAAGGGAATTTCCGTTCCGCTTAAGGAATCCATATAGCCGCTTCCATCAAGTCGTTCATGATGTTGTGACGCCAGAAAAGGAACCGCTCTGTATTTCCGGCTGAAGGCCATCTTGCTCAAAATATTTTTTGTATTGACGACATGTTCTTTAATATGCTCAAATTCTTCCGGTGTCAGACGCCCCGGTTTTTTCAAAATGCGGTCGTCCGTTCCCAGTTTCCCGTAATCATGCAACAGAGCGGCCACATTGAGGGTATCAAGATCATCTTCATTATATCCCAACTCGGATGCAATGCCCAAGGTGTATTGCGCGACACGTGATGAATGGCCCGACGTCAGGGAATCTTTTGCATCTATGGATGCGGCAAGCACTTCCAGCACGCTGCGAAATTGTGTGGTCTGCTCATTAAACAGAATGGCATTTTCCAGGAAAATACTGAGGTACGATGCAAGGAATTTGAGATATTCCATATCGGTCTGGGTAAAAACGCCATTGTTTTTATTCATCACTTCAATGGCCCCAAGAATATCTCCCGTTGACGTCTTCAGCGGCGCGCACAGCAAGCACCTCGTCCGATAACCCGTTAATTCATCAATTCTTTTATCAAAACGGTCGTCTTCATAGGCATCAGGAATATTGATCGCCTCCGCCGTCAGGGCAACAAGCCCCGCAATGCCCAAATTGAGGCTCAGAGAAATATTCCACCCTTCAATATCATCGGCAAAGGCGGAATAAAGCTCTCCTTTG
The DNA here is from genome assembly GCA_035416785.1 of Smithellaceae bacterium. Lineage (GTDB taxonomy): Bacteria > Desulfobacterota > Syntrophia > Syntrophales > Smithellaceae > UBA8904. Next base: position 2,525 of record DAOLNX010000117.1, read on the forward strand.
GACTGGTTGAGAAGAAACAGCGTGCAACGCTCACCATTCACTTCGTCTCGCAAACTTGTTACGGCAGTCTTGATATGTGAAAGATCAAATTTCCCCGCGTCATCACAGACGATGACCTCTTCGGCAAAACGCGTCAGTTTCTCTTCATCCTGTTTGGTAAATACTCCGCTTCTTTTATTAAGAAATTGCAGTGCACCGATAACCTCCTGTTTACGATGAAACACAGGAACACAAAGAACACTTTCGGTACGGAATCCCGTCTGGACATCAATCTCTGAGTTGAAAAACCGTGAATCATACGCGGATGCAACATTAACAATCTTCTTCGTCAGGACACACTGCCCCACAAGCCCCATTTTCAGACCGACCTGAATTCGATCGCTTTCCAAACCTTCGGCATATTTTGTCCATAACTGCTGATGCTCCCAATCAATCAGAAAAAGGGAACTCCGGTCCGCGTCAAGAAGAAAGGAAATCTCTTTCATCATCAGGGGAAGCAGTTTCTCCAGATGACGTTCTCTGCAGAAAGAATCTCCCATGGCCAGAATGTGTTTCAGACGCTCATTTTGCCTTGTTAGCTCATGGATTCTGTCCTGCAGTACAGCCATTTCTTCCATCGCGAGTTATCCTGCATTTTTTTGATATTGAATAGATATTTCTTTTTCCGGCCGCTGGGTATCCGGATTTTCCATTCCATTTCCATCAGAATGGTTTTAACCTTACATGTTTTTTAAAATTCATCAAGCAAAGCTTTCGTTAAAAATATATTCCCTTGACATGCCCATCATCGTGGATTATGCGCGGCTCCAGCATAGATACATTGTTCTCGGAGCGGAAATGAAGCTTGTTTGGATATTATGCCTGTTCCTCATCGGAATTCACACATCTGCCTCGGCAGAAAAAATCAACGTCGTCAAGGACAAGAATGAATTTGGCGGTATTACGGCACAAGTAACCTATTCTCCGGGAGAGCCTTTTCATGATCAAGGCATAGCAGAATTGATCGGACATATGAACGGCAAGCACCGGATCATCAAGCTGGAAACCGTCTATAACGAAGCGTTTGCCAAGCAACTCCTGAAAGCGAAAACCATTGAGTATTACGATGAAAACGAAAATAAAATCATCCAATTAGAAGAATTCTTCACCGACCAGTATTCCGCTCTTTTCGGCATCGCCAGACAGGTCACCCGCTATGACGAAAACGGAAAAACCATGCAACTGGAGAAGTTCTATACCGCTGCCTGGACCAAAAAACGGGGAATTACCCGGACTTTGGCTTTTTATAACAGCAGCGGACAACTGGTCAAAAAAGAAGAATTTAAAACCGGCCCCCCCCCCGACAAGGACTCAAAGGTTAAGACCATCACCTATTACGACGGAAAAGGAAAACTGCTGAAAACGGAAATTTACGACCAAAAAGGCAATTTAAAAACCATCTCGCCGTAATTCGGATGGAATTTAAAACACCATGACCAAGCTCATCCATCAGTTGGAAAATCCCATATGCAGAGTCAAGGTGCGCCGGGCAACGTTCCGGATTCCATTTTTCGCAATTCCGTTTTGAGCACTTTTCCGACCAGGCTTTTGGGTAAAGCTTCAAGAAAGATAATGTCCCGAGGAAGAAGAAAATTGGTCAGCTTGGTTTTGCAGAACTTCCGGATATCATCGGCCGTCGCCTGCTCTCCGGGATTCAAAACAATATAAGCCCGGATATCCTCTCCGTATTTTTCATCTTTCACGCCAATCACCGATGCTTCCAGGACTTGGGGGCTCATAAAAAGGATCTCTTCAATGGTTCTGGGAGAAATATTTTCTCCGGCTTTGATAATCAGGTCTTTTTTGCGATCCGTAATCCAGAAATAACCGTCCCTGTCCATGTAACCCACATCGCCCGTATACAGCCAGCCATCCCTCAACGTTTCGGCCGTTTCCCGCGGTTTATTCCAGTATCCCTTCATGATTTGAGGACCACGGACAACGATTTCCCCCACCTGCCCCACCGGCTGGGTTTCGCCGCGGTCATTCACAATTTTCATTTCCGTTCCCTGAAACGGAAGACCGATCGAACCGACTTTTTTCAAACCCAGAAAAGGATTGGCGGAAGTAGAGGCGCCGCTTTCCGTCAGCCCCCAGCCTTCAATAATTTCAAAACCATAAATCTCCCTGAACCGGTTCCACGTCTCCACAGACAGAGGAGCGGAACCGCAAATCCAGTATTTCATGGAAGAAAGATCGTATTTTTTCGGTTCCGGATATAAAAGCATCAAAATATACATCATCGGAACAGCCGCGATAATATTCCCTGAATATTTTTCAATGGATGAAAAAAGCACACTCACGTCAAAGGAATTGAGCAGGACAACTCTCGTCAGACGAAACATATTCATATTGATGACCGCAATGCCGTAGGAATGACATAGCGGCAGAACACTCACATAGGTCATGCCGTCCGTCGGCGGATTTGACTGATGCGCCATCTTTGCGTTAGCAAAAAGCGTTCCATGAGTATGGATCACTCCCTTGGCAAAACCGGTGGTGCCGGCGGTGTAAATCAGAGCAGCAATATCCTCATCGGCGGTTTCTTCAATCGTCGGATCTTCTGGACATTCATCCACAAGCTGATGAAAAGAATATGTGCCCGGAACCTGTTCCCGTTCGATGAGAATAACGGTTTCAACCTCAGGCGCCTTCGCTCGACAGGCAAGGATTTTTGGCAGGTACATCTTGCTGCTGATCACAATTTTTGCGCCAGAGTCCTTATAGATGTAAGCCGTTTCCTCTTCACCAATCAGGTAGTTGATCGGCACAATCACCGCGCCCAATCTCCACACCGCGGAAAAACCATAAATAACTTCCGGACAATTCGGCATCTGCAAAATCACCCGATCACCGCGCTTGACCCCTAGCTTCCGAAGTGCGGTCGTCAGTTTTCGCGATTCACGCACAATCTCCTCATTGGTAATCCCGCGATCTTCATAGAGGATTTTTACCCATTCGGATCTCTCTAATGCTCTAATTTCATTAATTTTTGCTATATTCACCTTTTTTTCCTTCCAACAACAAACGGATAACCACAAAACGAACGGTTCCGAATCCTGTTACACCCTTCATCGTTTCTTTTTCAACTGGTACATAAAAAAACGGTGCGAAACCACCAACGATCGAACCGCTTCTTCCGGCGTTTCAAAAGCGGGGATTTTATAATTTTTGCGAATGTGTAAAACCCGCTCAATCGCATTTGGTGTATAAATGGCAGCAGGTTTTCCGTATTCCTGGCACAGTGCAGCCATGCTGATCAGCGCATCCACAATCGACTGTTGCCAAATATTGATGGCAAGTACAAAGCCGTCCACTTCACCGGAACCTAAAAGTAACTTGAAAATATCCAAAAAAGGATCTCCGGATATTCCGGGTCCCAGATCAATGGGATTTGCGGCATTGAATACCATGCCGGCCTTTTTTACAACCAGCTGCATGTTCGCCGAAAGCGTTACCGGAACCAAACCGGCATGAACGAGCAAATCGGTAAATATCGTACCGAAAGCGCCCGTATTGGTGAGCACAACGATGCTTTTTCCTTGAAGAAGAGGCATGGTGACAAAGATTTTTGGCATGGAGTAAAGCTCTGTCACGGATTGCAGCCGGATCATCCCTGCCTGCCTGCAAGCCGCATCAAAAACGTCGTCGTTATTGGACATGCCCGCCGTGTGGGATGCGGCCGCATGGGCTCCCTGCTTTGTAGCGCCGGCTTTGTAGATGAGAACCGGTTTGGATGACCCAGCCGCTGCACGCATCATTTTTTTTCCATTGCTTATGTTTTCTAGATACATGCAGATTACATTCGTCAGCGGATCCTGGATTAAATATTGAAGCATGTCTGATTCGTCAATATCCGCCTTGTTGCCAATGCTGATGATTTTACTGAACCCGACCACATCCGTCATCAAGGAACGTAGAATCAGCGTCCCGACTCCACCACTTTGTGTGATCACCGATATCTTCCCAGGACAATCAAACAGTTCGTCGAACGTGCCTGGCCTCACTCCGAAAAAGCTTGTAAACCGGCTGTGCGCATCCATAGAACCTATACAGTTTGGTCCTATATAACGGATGTGGTATTTCCGGGCTTCGATATCCATTTCTTCCTGCAATCTTTGCCCTTCTCCGCCCACTTCGCTGAATCCTGCCGTCTCAATAATGACGGAAGCAATTTTCTTTTCGCCGCATTGGCGCATGATGGAGGAAGTCACACTTGCCGGTGCCAGAATCACCGCCAGATCAACATCTACCGGAATATCCGCCAATGAACTGAATCCGGGGCAATCATGCACCGTTTCCCCTTTGCGATTCACCACAAAGATATCGCCCTGATAACCTAACCTTTTCAGGGAATGGCACATCGGAGCCCCCAGATTTCCATGCGTATTGGAAGCCCCGATAATCACCACCGATCGGGGTTTAAAAAAATGGTCCATGAAGGAGAAATCCGTTTTTTTTGCGGTCATACTTCCACCTCGGCCATGAGGTAACGCCGGCTGATTGATATTTTTGAATATTGACGCACTTTGCATTTTGACGGAATAAATTGCAAGAAATAAATCATCCTTGCCGTTTGCGGCAGCAAATGAAATTTTAAGAGCTATTTGTTTCGTTTTTGGAAATCTTCTGGTAAAAAATAAAAAACTAAAAAGGAGGCAGGTTATGGACCCAAAAATTCGAAGCGCCATCTTCCGAAAAGTGGAAGAAGAACCCTTTAGCAGAAAATTCGGCATTCAATTAGTCGTTTTGCAGGAAGGATTCGCCAGGACGGAAATGCGCTTCACCGAGGATATGGAAAACATCTTCGGCATGGCACATGGCGGAGCAATTTTTTCACTCATGGACGCGGCCTTCGAAGTCGCCTCCAACTCTTCCGGAACAATGGCCGTCGCGCTCAATATGAACATAAATTTTTTGGCCTCGCCGCCCAAGGGCTCACTCCTGGCTGCGGAAGCCCGTGAAATCAATAAAACCAGAAAAACCGCCGCCTATGACATACGCGCCTTCGACGATTCCGGAAAACTTCTGGCCACCTGCCAGTCACTGGTGTACCGGCTGGACAAACCTCTGCCGTTTCTATCAGAGGAAACAGCATGATGATCAAGAAATGATGGGCATCCCGGATTTCAGGAATAAAAGACCGCAAGCCATACCGTATCCTGATTCCGTGCCGTCTGTTCCACACGGTGTCTTTGATGCCTGTCAATATGCAAGTAGTCGCCTGGGTTTAAGAAAATCAGCGTTTCCTGATTCTCAAAACTAAGGACAGCTGTTCCCTGCAACAGAATCACCCATTCATTTTCGTCCTGATCATACCAGAAACCATCCGGCGAGCAATGGCCGCGAGAAACAATTCTCTCCAAACGAAAACCGGAGGACTGAAGCACCGTCTCCATCAGTTCATCCGGAAGATTTTCAGGTATGTCTGCAAAAATATTTTTCATGGACCGACATCCGGGGAAACTTGTTCTTCATGTTGCGATTCCATTATAATCAACTCTTTTGTCTATAACCAGACTTTTTCATCATTTTTTCATCATTTTGTTCAAGCCGGTTGAACATTCCATAAAAAGCAAAGGAAATC
>DAOLNX010000118.1:0-8050 GCA_035416785.1 Smithellaceae bacterium
CCGTTGGTTTTGACGCGAATACCGTTTAAATTTACCGCTGCCGCCGAAGTTTCGATAAAACCGCCACTGCCCACGCTGCCATCGCCCTGCGCGGAAAGCAGTCCCCGACCTTTCAGCGTACCGCTGAGCCGGTCATTTTCCCGCGTCATCAAAATAATTTCACCGCCCCGCGCGCCGTCGGCGCTGATGACACTTGATTCATCCAAATCAATCGCTTTGGTGGCTTTAAAATGAATTTTTCCACCATCGCCCATAACTGCACTGTTGGCACTGACAACGCCTTTTTGTGCAATCAGGCCGCCGTAAATCCCGATCTTGCCGCTCTCTGCAATGATCCGGCCAAGATTCACAGCCCCGTTCTCCGGCGCGCTGATCACGACGGAAATGTTCGGATCAAAGGAATCCACCAGCTCAACCCGGTGACCCGCAGCCAGCAAAACGTCTCCACCCGGAGCATGAATGATGCCGCTGTTTTCAACCTGCGGAGCTATTAAATAGACTTTCCCCCCCGAAGGCGTGGTGATCTCGCCCAAATTGGAAATGGAATTGGCTATCGAACCAGCCTGAAAGTTATACCTTCCACCCAGAAAATCCGTGTTGCTGATGTTTAAGGTCGAGGCAAATAAACCATTGACGTCAATTTTGGCGCCTTGACCAAAGAGTATGCCGTTGGGATTCACCAGAAAGACTCGGCCGTTGGACTGCAAAATCCCCAAAATCTGTGAAGGATCCTGGCCGGTCACCCGGTTCAAAACGGCGCTGGCGCTGTTTTGCTGAAGAAACCGGACGGCTTCGCTTGACCCGATAGAAAATCCCTGCCAGTTGATAATGGCATTCGGGCTGTTGGTAATGGTCAACTGGTTTCCCTGGGGATTGAAGCTCACCTGACCGTTCACCACTTGCTGTCCATAGGGCAAGGCAAATACTGTCGCCGTACTGAAAAAAAACAGTGTAACGACTGAAACCAGGGTATTGGCCACGCGAAATAGCCTTATCTTTCTGTCTCGTTTTGTCTTCATGGCCAATTTCCTTTTTTTCTTTATCCTTGTAATTTTAAAATAATAGACTCGCTGACAAATGCCAGACACTGCTCCATCTGTCCGTGGTTCCGTCCAGTGGATCGATGGCAAAACCGCAATCCGCCGAAAGAGAAAGTCTTTTGCCGTCCGTAATGCGCAAACCGGGTCCGAAACTGGCGATGCCCGTGCTGCCGGATTCTCCCGGCAACGGGTCTTTACGGGAAACATAGCCTCGGTCGTAAAACACAAGGAGACGAGTCTGAACTTGACTGAATCCGGCCAGTTTGGTCAGGTCGGGTGTGTAGATTTCAAGGCTTCCGGCATAGCCCTTGTCGTTTGAAAACTCTCTTTCCAGAAAACCGCGGACAGAGGTTGCGCCGCCGATGCCATACTGTTCGCCCGGCACAAGCTGGTCGTTCGTGTACTGGCCGTTCACCAGAAGACGGCCCTGCCAGTCCCATCCCATGTTCATGATCAGATTGCCTCCGTAGCGAAAGATGTTGTAAGCCCGTGGCGCGGACGCGCGGGCTGCTGCAAAATTCTCCGGATCGTCACGGCCATCCCAACTACCGGGCAGGTTTTGCAGGCCGGTCAGATAAAATCCGGCGTTGAGCCGGTTTTCCCAGTTCCAGGTTCCATTGTAGGTTAACGTGACCGGGTGGACGGTTACGTTGTTGCCAATGGGCATGCCCAGGAAATTGACGTCGCTTTCATATGCACGGTAGTCCAGCCCCAGAATAATTTTATGCTCGTAGTTTCCGATACGGGTAAGGTTTTGATTGTAGCGCAGCCCCAGGATGGACCCTTTGCCGCTGACATTCATGTTGTAAGAGGCGGCGCTGATGGAGCCGGAATCGACGTCGGAATACGCGCCGATCAAATCAATCGATGCTCCCAGCGAATACAGAGGAATGCGGTAACCAAGACTGTAGATGTTGACGTCTTTGAGATTTTCCGGCGAGGTAATGTATTGCAGGGTTAAAAGCTGGTCCCGGTTGAACAGGTTGGCGTGCTGTAAAATGGCGCCCATGCGCGATCGTCCGGTGCGCTTGTCTCCGGTATTGTCCGCCGATAATCCGACTTTCCAGGCTTTTTCATCCACAACCGTGATATTGGCGTCAATTTCATCTTCTTTTACGGTGTTCATCAATTGCATGTTGATTTTCTTCGACGGGTTTTCATTGGCGAGCTTGAGGCTGCGGGAAATGACATTGAGGTTGGGAGTTTCTCCCTGATGAAGGTCCGGCAGACTTCTGCGGATATTGGCCTCGTCAAAATGCCGATTGCCTTCGACGTGAATTTTTCCCAGACGGTTTTCACGAACCTTCAAGAGGACCACGCCCTTTTCCAGTTCCTGCTCCGGAAGTGTCACCATCACCATCGCATAGCCTTGATCTCGATAGACTTTTTCCAGCGCCTCCACGGCTTGCTGAACCGTGCCGAAATCCTTGCTGCTTCCGGTAAACGGCGACAAGATGGTCCGGACTTTGTCCGGGGGGATGAGGGTATTGCCTTCCACACGATAATCCTGGATGGCAAAAACCGGCACGGCCGCTTCAGGCATGGCTTCTGGGCCTGAAGGAGGGCTATCCGTCTGGGCACAAACGGGAACAAGAAATAAAACAAGGACCAAAATCAAGACATTGAACAACAACACACTTCCATCAAGAGTCTTTTTCATCATAAGTTTTCCTTTTATAATGATTTTTTTTAAAAACAGTGGGAGGCAACGTACTGGCGCCGGAAATCACGTTCATACCAATTGAAAAAGCAATAAAGAATTCCTCATACACACACCGGAACCACTACCTACGGCTATTCTGTCTGACCTATACATCATTGCCAAGGGCGCATTCAAGTATTTTCTATCATCATAAAAACCTTTTTCAACTTGCTTGACAAGGAAAACCCGGCTTGCTTAATTATGCAGAATAAGAATGAGGAAATCATCTATGACGCTGCGCCGAAAAAAAAGTTTTGGACTGCTCATGTTATTGATTGTCCTGGCCTTGATTGCTTTGGCCCATCAGGGTCAAAGTGCGGAGAACTGTAACCGTCCGGAATGGTGTCAAATAACTTTTTCCCCGCAAATCAAAAGCTCAAAAATTGCCGTTCTGCCCTTTTTCCCCATGAGCCCTGATCATCTCGCGCCTCGCCACGAACGGGTCTTTACCAATGAATTTTATTCTTCCAAACCCACCGATGCGGTTTTTTCCGGATGGTTTTCGCCCGCCAATTATCTGGAAATGATTCGCGACGGTTTTCGTTCGATTGCCTTCCATCATCAGCTGCCCATCCTTGTTTTGGATCAGATCGGGAGCGTACCCAGAGATGCCGATTATATTGTATTGGGAATGGTTCATGAGTATGAAGCCGGAAGCATGGCGGCGGTTTCTTTTGATGTCCGGCTGTTGAAGGGAAAAACCTTTGAAGCCATCGGGAATAAAAGCTTTTCGCGTTCCATCAAGATCAATGATCTTCCCTTGATCATCAACTACCCCATCCACATGATTGGCAATCACGCCATTGACTATCATCCGCAACGGACGGCTCTCAACCTTTCGACATATTTGACGATTCTTGACATTCTCCTGTGGATGGACCAGGGAGGCCAATGATGTTTACCTGCTTTCGCCTTACGCCAAGGCTTATCCTTTTCATCTCTTGCTTCATCATGGCCTGCGCAGCGCCCAACGTTTCCCAGTTGCCCAACATCACTCCGACCCGGCTTTCCATCACCGACGCCCGCACCCACACAAACGATCTCGAAAAGAACAAAAAATATGATCAGTTGAACAATTTGCTGCGCAGTCAATACAGCGCGATTCAACTCATGGAAACCAACGTCCGTGGCGGAGTTTCCTTAACGGAAGCGGAAAAAGCGACGATCCGCGACGTGTTTGCGCCATACCATTCCGAAACCCCCCTGGAGGATTTCTTCCGGATGCGCCAAATTGATCCGCGAACCGGAGAATATGATTCTGAAGGAAAGTTATACCTGCTGGACGATCTTGCCCAGCTCCATACCTATCTCCTGGTTGATTTCAAGAAGGCCCGGGAATATAACGATCAGGCCAAAACCGTCTTGACCCGCATTCAGGAAAAGGGAATCGATAATATATCCGTATCGGATTACTTCAACAGCCGCCGCTCTCTGTACACAACTTTTTTCTATCGCCCGATTGATCAATTGCCGGAGGGTTACACGCTGTTTCCCGGAAGAATCGATCTCATTACACCTTTTCCCCCGTCTTACCTCCGTTCTATCCGCAAAATGGATCTGGAGCAGGTGGAAGGCAGAATCAGGCAAAGAGAAGAATTTCTGAAGGCCAAATTGGAAGAAGCCGTTGTTTCTTCGTCCTCTGATGCCTACACCCGGCAGATTCCCGATCCGCGTCTTTTTCGTCAAATAGCCGATTTCCTGAATAAAAATCAGGATCATGATCGTCGGCAGATAGATTTCCTTTTGAGTGCAGCCGCATTTGGTTTCTATCGCTTCTCGGAAGATCCATCGTGGCTGGACGAAGTGATCCAAAACGGTGAAAAATTCCTTGCGGCAAAAACGAGGCTTTCGCTGGAAACTCAAAACAGCATTAACCTGGCGCATTACTGGACAGGCATTGCCTGTTTGAAAAAAGGAAATACCCCAAAAGGCATCGAACATCTGGAAGCTTTTCTGTCAGGCATCGACCGCTACGAAGATTTTCAAAACCAGCAATATGAAAAGCAAAAAGAATTGATCAAAAACGTAAATGTCGAGCAAATCGAGGCGGCGCGCAAGGCCGCTATGTGGCAGACCGCTTTTGCCATTGTGCTTTTCGCGGCGGGCGCCTATACGTCCGTTAGCGCCAATTTATCGGGATCCCCATCCGTCACCAGCCAGCAGTTGGCACAGCAGCTCGCCCAAACGGCAGGCCAGGTCTATGCAGCCGGTCAGTCCCAGATTGCGAATACGGAGGCATCCGCCCAAATGCGCACCGAACTGGCCAGGTATATTTCCCCCTATTCCCTGAAAGTAAACCGTTATCTGGATAAGTATGAAATGATTGACTATTTCATAACACTGGGAAAAGGGTACGAAGCAGCCGGAAATCTTGAAAAATCGGTTACCCAGTACGAAGAAGCGGTAAAAATCATTGAGCGCCAGCGAAAGACCATCCTGACAGAAAATCAGCGAATTTCCTTCTTCGGCAAACAGCAGGAGCTTTATGAACGCCTGATTTCCGTCCTGATCCAAATGAATCGCGCAGAGCAAGCCCTGGAATATGTCGAAAGGTCCAAATCCCGCGCTTTTATTGATGTTTTGGGAAGCAGCCGAATCAGGCTGAAAACGAAAGCCCAGACAGACCTTTATGATAAAAAGATCACCACGGAAGCCGAAGTGGATGCCATTTTGAGCAATAAAGGCATAAGTGTTGACCAGGTGAGTGAGCTTGCGAAAAAGATCAAGCGGGGTATCGCCATCCAATCCAAGGCGCCCGATTCGGCAAAGGAATCAACCGATCTTGAGTTACAATCTCTTTCCAGCATTGATCCTCTCACCGCTGCTGAAATGCAGCGATTGACCGGACCGGATTCCGTATTGCTTGAATACTATGTCGCCCGGGATCGTATGATCATTTTCGTGATTCGCGCCGATCGTATTTTTTCTGTTTCCGTGCCTGTCCGGCAGGAAGAGCTTGTAAAAAATGCTGAAGCCTGGCGCAAAAGAATTACAGAACGTCAAAGCAGCCGCGATCCGGCAAAATACTTTTATGATTTGCTGATCGCCCCTGTTGCAGACAGGATGACAAAGGAACAGGTCGTCATCATTCCCCACGATATTCTTCATTACCTCCCTTTTCAGGCGCTGACGGACGGCAGTACCTATCTTATCGAAAAATATACGCTCTCCTACACACCCAGTGCCACAGCGCTCAAAATTGCCGAACAGAAAAAAGCCATCCGCAATAAAAAAATTCTGGTCATGGGCAACCCGACGCGAGATTTGAAATTTGCCGAAGAGGAGGCACGGAAGATTGCCTCGATATGGCCGGACGCCACTCTGCTGACGGGAAAGGAAGCCACCAGAGAATTTATGAAACAGCAGGGCGGCCGTTTTGAATACCTGCATTTTGCCGGTCATGGAGAATATGACGAAAACAAGCCTCTGAATTCGGGACTTCTCTTTGCTTCACGAGGAGACCAAAAAAGCGTTATGACAGCAGCGGAGTTATTTACCACCAACTGGCAGGCTTCTCTTGTCACCCTTTCCGCCTGTGAAACCGGCTTGAGCCGGCAGAAAAGAGGAGATGAATTGATCGGTCTTCAGCGGGCTCTTATGTTCGCCGGCGCACGCTCCATTCTTTCTTCCTTATGGAGCATTGATGATGAGGCCACTGGTTTTCTCATGACCAAATTTTATGGCTATCTGTCGAAGATGTCTAAAAATAAGGCTTTGCAGCAAGCCCAGATCGAAACACTCAAACAGTTTCCCGATCCTTATTACTGGGCGTCCTTCAATCTGGCGGGAGCAAGAAACTAACCCGGGCGAAGACGTCAAATTCTCAAGGCCGCTGCCTGACGCCAAACCTGTTCATTAAGGAGAAACCTCATGAAATTAAGGAACATCTTGATCATATTCATCGTCGTTCTCTTTGCGGGATGCGCCCGTGGTCCGATTGCGTGGAGTCCTGTGATCCAAAAACCGGAACTTCCCCTGCGGTCCCTTCCCGCCGGGCAGCCTTATCCGTTTAAAGTGGCGTATTTGCCCGACAAGGAGCATTTTAGCTATGCCGTCACTCGTTGGGGGTTAGTGGAAAACATGACCAACATCTATCGTACCATTCCCTCCTGCTATGGACAGCTGCTGTCTCATCATTTTGACAAAGTGGATTTTTTTCAGGAAGAACAACCATTTTCCCGCGAAGAATATGATTTGATTACCAGATTGTCCATCGAGAAACAGGAAAGAAGATTGGGAGCATGGAGAGTGCAGGATCTTGTTTTTACGTATACCTTTGTCACTCCTTCCGGAAAACCGGTTTTGACCCGGAAAATCCGGGAAGGAATCAAAGACTTGCAGGAGTTGTATCATGAGCCGGACATGATCATCAGAGCCTTTCTTGCCTTTTCAGAAGAACTGAATAAAGCGGAAGAACTGAAAAATTTTACACCCGAACGGTAACGTTAAGGTATTAAGGAGCAAGAACATCCAATAGAACTGAAAGTATCCGTCATGAAAATAGAATCCCTTTTGACAAAGCGTTTGTTTCTGCTGGCAGCAACCGCGACCATGTTGCTGATTGCAGGATGCGGAAACACGTATGTCCGGAATTTAAAGCCTCCTCCCCTGATCAAAACCTCCGCGAATGTAATGCCATGCTCCGTCGGAGTTGTCGTCTCCAAGGATCTTATAGAATACAGGACAGTTCTCAAATATCTGGAGGGAGATCAAACCTATATTTTCCGCTCTCTGCCGGATTTTCTAATGCAAACGCTCATTGCCCATTTTGAAAAAGTGGACATCGTTCCGGATGGAGAACCCATTCCGAAGGAAAAATTCGATCTGATTGCCAGGATGTCCATCACGACAGAGGAACGTAAGCAAAACTGGGCGGTCGCCGGTTTTTTCATGACGATTACGCTGAAGATTGAAGACAGAAATGGCCGAAATTTGCTGACCAAAAGCCTGGATGTAGAAAACGGCGTTTTTGGCGAAGCGCCGTACGGAGAAGCCGAAACACGGGCCAGCCAGGCCGTAGCCAAGACCTTTGCTTTTTTCGGAGAAGCAATAGAACGAAGCGCGGTTTGCCGGCTCGCTCTTGAATCATCATTTCCCTGACCTTCAAGGCTTAATTTTTATTTCTGACGGCGTTGTGGGACACATGAAACACAACAACATCAACAATGACCAGATAGGCGATGATCAGATTGATTTTCAAGAGACTAAGCAGGTACGCAAACAATTGTTCTGGCTCATAGATGTATCCGAGAAATATCTGCACGCAGAAAAAATAAATAAAAAACAACAGAATTTTCCACCAGCGTGC
>DAOLNX010000119.1:0-8037 GCA_035416785.1 Smithellaceae bacterium
ATGACAAAGATTCCCTTGACATATCCATTTCTCCCTCCTATCCTTTCATGAAATTCTGGGTTTCATGATTCAAAACAAGTGGCGCACACGATTGTGAAATCCGCATCTTCAAGGTTACGATGGTGATAACAACAAGAATACGCACAGGAGGATGGTTATGCGGAAATTAATGATGGGAATCCTGGCTTTATTCATCTTGTTGGTCTCCGCGGCAGGCATTTTCTGGATGACCGCAGACAAGGATTTGCGTGGAGTGATGCTGAACCCGCCCGCCAAGAAGGATGTTCTTTTCTGGTCAATCCCGCAGCGTGATGCCGCGTTTCGTGCATTGGACCGCATACCGGTTCTTTCCAAATTCCGGGTGATTCCCACCGGCAAAAACGTTTATCCGCTGCCCATGGGAGCGCCGCTTGCGGTTTCCATGGATGTTGACGCTTATATGAACAATCAGCGAGCCGCCTCACTGATCGTTATCCAAAACGGCAAAATCCGCCTTGAAAAGTACGGATTGGACTTTTGTGCCGATGGACGATGGACCAGCTTTTCGGTTGCGAAATCCTTCACCTCAACCCTGGTCGGCGCGGCTATCAAAGAAGGCTATATCCGAAGCATTGACGATAAGGTGTCTACCTACATTCCCGACCTCAAGGGGTCAGTCTATGATGATGTGACAATCAGGCAACTCCTGACCATGACGTCGGGCGTGAAGTGGAATGAGGATTATGCAGACCCCAAATCTGATGTCGCTCTGTTTAATGCGCATAAGGCCGAACCGGGAGTCGATGTGACCATCAGCTACATGCGCAAGTTGAAACGTGAAGCGCCTCCCGGTACAAAATGGGTTTACAAGACCGGTGAAACTAATCTGATCGGGGTGCTGGTCAGCCAGGCGACCCAAAAAAACCTTTCCGAATACCTTTCCGAAAAAATCTGGCAGCCCTTTGGAATGCAGCAGTCAGCCAGCTGGCTTCTGGGACCCACCGGTCATGAGATCAGCGGCTGTTGCATGCAGGCATCGACCCGTGATTTTGCCCGCTTCGGCCTGTTCATCCTGGAAGGCGGCAAAGCAGGCGGCAAGCCGGTGTTGCCCGACGGCTGGATTGCCGCGGCAACGTCAAAGCAGACCGATACGACCCGCCCAGGCTACGGATACGGCTATCAGTGGTGGACGCTCGATGACGGCAGTTTCTTGGCAAGGGGCATTTTCGGGCAGGGCATCTTCATCGATCCCAAACGCAAACTGATCATCGCTTCAAACGGCAACTGGCCGAAAGCCTCTTATTCCCAGGGCGGCGGTCCCGATATGCAGCGGCTGATGTTTTACAGGAAGGTGCAGCAGGCACTGGATCATGAGGCAAAGACCGTCAAACTCCCGCCTGAACGATGACGATAAACTTATTGAATATCCTGACGCCATGATTTATAAATTCCAGTAACGGCGATGCCGAATTGATCCGGAAAACCAGGGTGATCAGGAATTATGGGTTTACTACGTTTGTTCATCAATGATCCCGCCGCATTTTTCATGTTGGCGATCCTGCTTTTGTATTCCGTGATTCTGCACGAACTTGCACATGGCTGGGTGGCATACCGGATGGGTGATGCCACCGCCAAATGGTTGGGAAGACTAACCCTCAATCCCCTTAAGCACCTTGACCCGATCGGCTCACTGATGCTTCTGATCATCGGTTTCGGCTGGGCCAAACCGGTTCCGGTCAATCTGGAAAATATTCCTTCTTCCAAAAGGCGTCAGGGATTGATTCTGGTATCCGCCGCAGGTGTAACCGCCAACATGATCATCGCGTTTTGCGCGCTTTTTTTATGGCGTCTGTTTTCTCCTGAGCCGGGCAGTATGGTTTATTCGGTGCTTCATACTTTGTCCTATATCAACATTATGCTGGCCGCTTTCAACCTGATTCCCATTCCGCCTTTGGATGGATCGAAAATTCTCATGGGGTTTACACCGGAATCGTTTAACCGCATTTTGTATCAAATCGAGCCTTTCGGCTTTTTTATCGTTCTGGGTTTGCTGCTTTTGGGGGCGCTGAATCCCGTGATTCAGGCATTCCAGTATGGCATCATTACATTCATCTCCCTGTTTTTACCGGGATAAATCAGGAAAGGAGAATTTACTGCATATGGAATTCATCGAACTTTTACAAAAAAGACGGGCGATCCGGGATTTTGAGGACAAGAAGGTTCCTCTGAAGATTATTGAGGAAATTTTGCAGGAGGCGACGCTCGCACCTTCGGCAAGCAATAATCAGCCCTGCCGTTTTTCACTGGTGTCTTGTGAAAGCGCCATCAAAAACCTGTCCGATGAAAGCAAGGCCAATCTTCTTTTGGATCATCAAAACGGAAAGATTCGGCTCAATTCCATGTACGTGGAACTCATGAAAGATGACCATTTTAATGTTTTCTATAATGCGCCCAGTGTGATCTTCATCTCCGGGGCCACTTCCGTCGCTTCTCTGGATGTGGATTGCGCGCTTACGGCAAGCTATATCATGTTTGGCGCGGCGGCGCGCGGATTGGGAACCTGCTGGGTGGCGCTGGGCGCCAATATCCGGGATGCCAAATTGAGAGCCAGTCTGGGAATTTCCGAAAATCTCCGGATTGTTGCGCCGATTATTATCGGGTATCCCAAGTCCATTCCTGCTCCCTCTGAACGCCATGTGCCGGAAATTCTCCGCGTGATTGCGGAAGCAGGCTGAAATCTTTTGCATTTTGTCAAAGCGGGGAAAACAGTATTGCAAAATCTCGTGGATACGCATTGTCATCTGAACGATCCCATTTTTTCCGATCGCCTTCCGGAAGTTTTGGAAAGAGCAAAGGAAGCCGGTGTGACGGCGTTTATTGTGCCGTCATACGACATTGAATCCCTGGAGCGCACGGCGATTCTTTTCGGACGCCATCCGGAAAATATTTTTCCCGCCTATGGACTTCATCCCTGGTTTCTATCGGAAAATACGGATCTTTCTCTTCTTTGCCCTTACCTTCTGAAAGAGGAGACGGTTGCCGTCGGAGAAATCGGTCTGGATTTTTCTCTGGAATGCCCTCCGGCAGAGATTCAGGTTTCCGCATTGATTCGCCAACTGGATATGGCCGCCGAATCGGGCCTGCCCGTGTTGATTCATTGCCGCAAGGCATTCGACAGGCTTTATGAAATTTTATCATCTTATCGGGGCAGAATCCGGGGAGTGCTCCACTCCTATTCCGGCGGAAAAGACGGCATGAACCGATTTCTCGATCTGGGTTTTTATCTGTCTTTTTCCGGATCGGTCACAAGGCAAAATGCCCGCAAATACTCGCAATGCGCAAAAGCCATTCCTTTGGACCGAATGCTTCTGGAAACGGATGCTCCTTCCATTGCCACACAATCCACGGTCGCTTCAGAGGTTGAACCCCGTCACATTTTGGAAGTTGCTGATAAAATAGCGGAAATTCGCAATCTTTCTATCTCGGAGGTGTGTGGGCGCTCTGCGGAAAATGCCCGGATGCTTTTTTCGAAGATGAGATGAGCCATGGAAGAGAATATTTTTTCCCGCAGCATCATGCTTTATGGCCCGGAGGGATTTGACCGGTTGCAAAAATCAAATGTTGCCATTGTGGGGATGGGCGGAGTCGGTTCCTACGCCGCAGAAGCGCTGGTCCGCGCGGGTATCGGCAGATTGCGCATTGTTGATTGTGACATTGTCAAAGCCACGGACATCAACCGCCAGTTAATCGCCCTTTGGAACAACATCGGCATCCCGAAGGTTCAGGCCGGCAAAGAGCGGCTGCTGGCAATCAATCCGTCTCTGAAACTGGATGCGTGCCATGCCTTTTTCCATTTTGACACGGCGGAAGAAATTCTGTCGCCGGATCTGGATTTTGTTGTGGATGCCATTGACAGCCTCAATCCGAAAGCGGCCCTGATCCGGCACTGTATGGAGAAAAACCTTCCGATGATATCGGCGCTGGGGGCAAGCAGCAGAACCGATCCCTTCCTGATTCGTATCGGCAGGCTCAATGAAACGGAAGTCTGTCCGCTGGCACGTGCTTTGCGGCGTCATCTCCGAAGTAAAAACGTTGAAGCCAATCCGCCGGTGGTCTATTCGACCCAGCCACCGGCACCCGCAATCGTTCTTGCCGATGGCGGCGAAGCGCCGGAATCCTCCGGTCCATACCAGCGTGGACGCAAGCGCCGGGCTCTTCCCAGTATCTCCACTGTGGCGGGAATTTTCGGTCTGATTGCGGCCAATTATGTTCTTTTCGAGCTCTTGCAGAAAACGACCCGCCCCCGATGATCGGAGGGTTGGAAAGACGCTATAGGGTTTGCAGCTGGCTTGCTAGTCTTTTCAATCCGGCTGCCGGATTTCTATTCCAATGTAGGCGAAGTACGCGACGGTGTTTTTCTTTCAGCGCCTGCCGGTCTGCTTCGGCCTGGGCGGCTTTCAATTCACCAAAGGTCAGGGCCGATTCCGATGTGTCCGGTCCGTCGGGAATGGAAAGGTCCGACACGATGGTTCCGGTGATTTGTAAAAACAGGCCGCCGCCCGCGTCTCCCTTGTGTAACTGCCCCGTGGAATGAAGATAACGGGGGCCGCAGCCGATAGTTGCGGCAAGCCGGTATCGACGGGTAATCGCCGCCCGCAATTCGCTTACGGCTTCGTCAAGCTCCGGCGAAGGGCTGGTATAAAGTTGCAGGGCGACATAGGCTTGCGCCTTCGCTGATTCCAAAAAATTAGTCAGGGCGTTCAAAACGCTATTGCTGACCGTTTCGCCGTAAACTTCGCAATCTCCATCGATAAACGAAGGTGTATCCCTCGGCCATTCTTTGTTATTTTTGTATTCCTCAATTCTTTGCCTGGTGTGCTTTTTGGTCGCTTCAACATCGGGCTGATCAAAAGGATGAATTCCCATGACATGACCGGCGATGGCTGTCGCCATTTCCCATAAAAACATCTGCGCTCCAAGATCATAATCGTCACCAATCCGGATTTTGAGGACAGGATGGCCCGCGGCCACCAGAGCCGAAATCCGGTCGTCTGGATGCACATCGTCCTTGACAAAAAAGACAAAAGAGCGGTCATTTCCGTAAATGCCGATATCCAGGGGCGGTTCGTTCAATACCGGCAAAATTCCTTTTCCCTCCTTGCCGGTGCTTTCGGCAATCAGCTGCTCCAGCCAGTCGCCAAAAGATTTCCAGGAAGGAGGAAGAACCAGGGTGAGCTTGTCACGGCCTTGAAGCGCCAGCGTTCCGAGGGCTGCACCCAGAAGAGAACCTGGTGAATGTTCGCCTGCGGCATCCGTTTTTTCCCGTTCGGCCACCGCCATGGCTCTTTGCAGCAGTTTTTCAACTTCGACGCCAATGAGCATCGCAGGAACAATACCCACGAGAGAAAGAGCGGAAAAACGCCCGCCAATATTGGGATTATTGGAAAAGACATGTTTCATGCGCAGCTCTTCGGCTTCCAAAAGCACGGGCGAACCGGCGTCGGTAATCAGTAAAAAACGATCCTTCGCCGCCACACCCGGCTTTCGACCGGCAACTTGGTATAGATAATTAAATAGGGATGTAATTTCAAGAGTTTTGCCGGATTTGGAGGATACGATAAAAAGCGTCCTTTCCGGAGAGAGGTTTTCCGTTGCGTCGCGGATCACTTCCGGATCCGTCGTGTCCAGAATCCGCATGCGCGGAAACCCCGTCATACCGCCGAACATGTGGCTAAAAACATCGACGCAAAGGCTTGATCCGCCCATACCCGCCAAAAGGATATCATCGATTCTTCCGTTGGAAAAAGGCGTAAGAGATTCGCGAATGATGTCGAGCTTTGCGTAAGATTCGGCGGGGGCGGTCAGCCAGTCCAGACGATCGACGATTTCGGCGGGCGAGGGTTTCCAGACACGGTAATCTCTATTCCAGATGCGCAAGAGAATATTGTCCTTCTTCATCTTTTCGCATACATCCGCCCACACAGGCTCATAGGAACCAAGCATAAAAGAAATACCGGTATTGTCCATAACTTAACTCCTTGGCTACTTTTGAGACAAAAGTTCTCTGGCTGCCCCGATAATCCGGTCGGAGGTCAGGCCGAATCTTTCATAAAGGATGGGTCCGGGCGCTGAAGCGCCGAATCCGCTCATGCCGATGATTTTTCCGGTTAAACCGACATAATGTTCCCATCCCAGACGAATGCCTGCTTCCACGGCGATTCTTGCGGTTGTCTCTCGCGGCAAAACGACTTCCCGGTATTCTTCAGACTGTTTATCAAATATTTCCCAGCTGGGCAGAGAAACCACACGCACCCGGACTCCTTCTGCTGCAAGCGTCCGGCCTGCGGAAAGGGTCAGAGGAACTTCCGAACCGGTGGCGATAAAAATTATTTCCGGCGACGGTGCGGATTCCCAGAGAATGTATCCCCCTTGTTGCACGCCGGAAGCCGGGTGACAGTCCTGACGGTCCAGCACAGGCAGATTCTGGCGGCTAAGCACAAGTGATGTGGGGCCTTTGGTGTTTTTCAGCGCCAGACGCCAGGCTTCCACTGTCTCATTGGCATCGGCCGGGCGGATGACCGTCATATTGGGAACCTGACGTAGATTCATCAGTTGTTCGACGGGCTGGTGTGTCGGACCGTCTTCTCCAACACCAATGCTGTCGTGGGTAAAAACGAAGATCGCTCTTATGCCCATAAGAGCGGCTAGTCGCATGGGCGGTCGCATATAATCGGCAAAGGTGAAGAACGTGGCCGTGTAGGGAATGACGCCTCCATGCAAGGCCAGTCCTACAGCGATGCATCCCATGGCATGCTCGCGGACGCCGAAATGGATATTGCGGCCCGAGTAGTCCCAAAGCCCGCCCACCATGCCGTGCAGTCCCTCGTGGGAAAGGGTCGGGCTCTGAAAATCGCCCAGCCCAGCAAGACCGGTTAGCGTAGATGGATTCAAATCCGCGGAACCTCCGACCAGTTCAGGCACCGCTGTGGCAATTTCCTGTAAAACCATTTCTGATGCCTTGCGCGTGGCCAGGTCTTTTGAACCGGGCGGAAATGCGGAAAGGTTTTCTTCCCAGTTTGCGGGCAGTGTTCCGGAAAGCATCCTTTCGAGCATCGCCGCCTGCTTGGGTCGGTCCTTCTGGTAGGCCAGAAACGCGTCTCTCCATTCTATTTCATCTTTTTCGCCCCGGGCGACAGCCCGGTAAAAATATTGGCTCACTTCGCCGGAGACGAAAAAGTTGACTTCTTCCGGCCAGGCGCAGGCGTCTTTTGCGCCTTTTAATTCCTTTTCGCCCAGTGGAGAGCCGTGCGCGTCACACTTTCCCTGCTTGGCGGGTGCACCGTAGCCGATGGTGGTCTGAATGCAGATCAATGAAGGCCTTCCGGTTTCCTTTTTGGCTGTGCTAATGGCCAGGTCAATGGCGGACACATCATTTCCATCTTCCACTTTCTGCACATGCCAGCCGCAGGATTCGAAGCGCATTTTGATATTTTCCGTCCAGGTGAGGCCTGTGGAACCGGCAAGCGATACCTTATTGTCATCATACAAAACGATGAGTTTTCCCAGACGCAGGTGGCCGGCCAGTGCGCAGGCTTCTGCCGCCACACCTTCCATCATGTCTCCGTCCCCCGCTAGGACATAAGTGTAATGATCAATAATATTATGGCCTTCGCAGTTAAAACGTGCCGCCAGATGCGCCTCGGCCATCGCCATGCCCACCGCATTGGCCAGGCCCTGTCCCAGTGGACCGGTGGTGACTTCCACGCCGGGCGTGTGTTGATATTCCGGATGTCCGGGGGTTTTGCTGCCCCATTGTCGGAAATTTTTAATGTCATCCATGGACAGGTCATATCCGGTCAAATGCAAAAGGGCATACAGCAGCATGGAGGCGTGGCCCGCGGACAGAACAAACCGATCGCGATCCGGCCAATGAGGATTTTTGGGATGATGCTTCAGATGCTTTGTCCATAACGTATAGGCAGCAGCCGCAGCTCCAAGTGGCATGCCGGGATGGCCGGATTTCGCTTTTTCAATGGCATCCGCCGCCAAAAATCTAAT
>DAOLNX010000120.1:0-8031 GCA_035416785.1 Smithellaceae bacterium
GAGGCTGAAGAAGGATGGAATTTTGCCGTTCATGACTGGCAGGCCTTTTATCCGACCGTCGATCTCAAGAAACAGGATTACGAGATGATGACGATGTGGGTGGACAAGACCTTCAGCCGGGATGATTTTGATCGCTACGACAGGGCCGCCCAACGTGTTCCGGCGCTGATCAATTCCTTAAAGGTGAAGCTTGGAGAATACCGGACTCTGGCGGGAACGGAAGTCCACAACATCTCTACCGATGCAGCCTGGCTTTCCTCCCTCACTGCCGAGTTTAGCAAGTGGGTTGCCGAAAAGCAGAAGGCGGGAATCCCCTATTTCAGTTACAGTCCGGGATTGCACCTGATGACCAGTCCCTATCCCCACTACCTGACCAAGGGTGAAGCGGCCTTATACGCCGCAGAGGCCAGAAAGTTGAAAATATACGACTTTGTGCAGAAGTATATGCCCTCCAGCCTGGCCGCTTTTGAAACCGAGCTTCTTCTGGGCAAGATTCGTCTGGCCGAGGAAGATAACTTCATTATTGGCTTTAGCACAGTTGCCGGAAATACAGCCATTTACAAGAGTCAGATAAACAGGACTCATGACCTTTTGGGGAGCATGAAGCCGGATATGGGGGCTGTTGCCTATGGGGATGTGCTCAAAGAGATCAGTACGGTATTGCCCCTGACGCTGGAGCGGGCCAACGAGGCGGAGGATAAAGCCCGGGAAAAAATCGCCAAGAGCATGAAGATGCCTTACGTACCGCTTCCCTGGGAAGGCCGTCTTATTGGCGTGGATGAGTCTAAGCTCAACTTTCCCCTGGGTCTTGCTTATCTGAATTTACGGAAGCAGCTTTCCGTGGCGATCCGGAAAGGCCAGGAATACACGATTGCGGAACGGGCGAAAGCAGCGCAGAAGAGCGAGCAGCAGGAACAGGCTAAAAAAGAGAGTCTGAAAGAGACCGCAGCGGCAGTGGTTCCGGGACAGGCGGTTGTGTCCGCAAGCAGAGATCAGGAAGCAATACAGACATTCTACACCCGGTTTAAGGAAGCCTACGAAGAAAGAAATGACTCGCAGCTCATGAGCATGATCAGCGACACCTGGCAGGCAAACGACGGTTCGACGCTGTCGGATTTGCAGATGAATCTTCGCCGGACGTTTAAAATGTTTGATGAAGTCAAATATAATATTCAAAACCTTTCGATGCAGCTTGTCGAATCAGGAAGCGGTCATTGGCGCTACCTGGTTTCTTATGACGTAACGATTAAGAGCAGGATTTACAAACGAAACCTGAAACACGAGGAAAAGTCGAGCATCAATGAGGAGGTGACCATTGACGGTTCCGGCCATGCGAAAATATCGAAAACCCTGGGCGGCAGATTCTGGTATGTGCAGTAATTCTTGATATTGATGGGTTTCTGGACATAAGGGTGCCGCAGGGATATCATCCACATTCATTCCATAAAAAAGGGCTATTGATATGAATAAAGTACGTTTATTGCTCACGCTGTTTATTGGGGCCGCTCTGTTTTTGATCTGGTCGGGAAATACCTTTGCTGCAGCGTTTACAAAGGAAGATGATATCAAAAAGCACGAAAAACTTACTCTCGATATCATAGGCGCATACAGGGATGGCCTGGCGGAAGATAAGAAATTGAGGGAAGCCGTGGAAGGCGTTCTTCAAGATGAAATCATGTCGTGGTTGATGGACTCCATCGGAGAATCCTTTGGAAAGTCTGAAGCAGATGAATTTGATAAAATGCTCGACAAGAATCCCTATTTATTGACGAATATCAAGAAGAAATATGACGACTTTATGAAAACCACAAAACTTGTCGATCAGGTAAGCAAATCTCTCGCTAATGGAGAGTATGTGGAAGCGTTGTTTCAGGCGGCCGACGGCTCCGTCAAGGGGCTGAAATTTCCGGTTTTACAAGCTCTTTGGGAAACGATCAAGGTTACCTATCAATCGCACAAGTTGGTTGTGGCAACAGGGGCGGAGCGGGATCTCGCAGCTATTTATGGCAAGGTCGAAAGCGACAGAAAAATTTTCGGTATCATTACGCCCCGCTCGGATCAGCCGCCGCAGATTCCCGAAAACCTTGAAACGGCCGATTATTTTTTCAACCGGTATCTGATGACCGATGACGGTACACGGAACAATTTTAAACAGTATGTTAAAAATGTCATCGGGGATGACTGGCCTGAACAGGATTGGAATCAGTGGATCCAGGGATATATGGCTCTGGGATCGGGCCAGGATACGGTCAAGAACGCGGAAATCGAAAAACTTGACACAACATTGCGAGCCAGGGCACGCGTCTGGATTCATATTCTCATCAAGGATATTAATAAACAGGCAAGAGTTCGGTGGGGACAGGTGCGCGTGGCCCAGCAGATAGCGGATTTCGAAAAATTCAACGATCGTGTGGGGCAGTTTTACAATAATGATCTGGCGCAGGTCTTCAAGGCGTATGAGGCGAGGCAGGGCCTGAAAAAAGATATGCCGAAATACATGGATTACCCGTCAAACAGCAAAGCGGCTCGAGGCAGGATTGATCTTCAGATGGGCAAAATGAAGCCTAAGGATATAAAAATTGCGGAAGGTTTGCGAAATGAGATACAAACTTGGAGATCTCAGGGCGTTGATTTTGCGAGACGGGCGGAGGCCTTGGGGAAAATGGATCTGGAATCCGCCATCTACGAAGAAATCAGGGCCTGGGATATGCTTGGCGACCGGATAGAGGCATTCGCCAAAAATAATACAAATGCTTTTTTACAAGTGATCAAGGAGATGAACACGGAGGATGCTAATGCAGAAAAAGGCAAGGACAATCCCAGAGATGCTGCTATCGCTGCTATTGCAGCGCATTATGTGGATCTCCACCAGGTTCATCTGAAACCGTTTGACTGGCATAGTGTGGAATTGCCTTTACCCAACGGCCGGACAAAAAGTTTTACACCCGAGGAGGCCATGACGTCTGTGCTGTCATCTCTCAACGAAGGAGATTTCGATACGGCGGGCGACATTATGGGTGGGTGGAATGGAGCCGTGTCCGCGGCGATGACTCTTAACCGGAAACGGAGGGCTGCCGAGCTTGAAAAAGCAATTGCAAAACCCACCGAGGATATTGCGATCGCTCTGAAGGACTATATGACGGCAAGAGAGGCGATTGCCGCCCAAAACAGAGCCATCATTGAAAATCAAAAAAATCCGCTTGGTGAAAAATTAAAAGAGGCTTATCGCGTGCAAGAAGGGATTTGGAATAATGCTGAATATAATGGGAAATGGAAAGAACTGGGCGCACAGTATGAGGCCGCCAAACAACACAGCGAAAGCATCGTCCGTGAAATTCGCGCGCTGGATCATCACATGGAACAGTTAAGCAGTTCGGTTAAACCTCATTGGGAAAAATACGGAAATACCGGCGCCGGATGGGGTGCTGCGTGTGCTATGCTCCGCGAATCCCTGGACATTCTGAATGCGTCTGAAAATACCCAGCATGCCTCGGTTCTTGCCGACATGAAAGACGCTTATGCCGCCTTCAGCGAACTCAGGCAGACGCTGGCCGCACGGTGGGCGCGATACAATCATGATATGCAGGAAATCAAGGCACTCTTGCCCATGGCTCCCGAAAAGGCCGCTTCCGGCTGGAAACCGGATGTGGTTGCGGAAACCGACCGGCTGGAAAACTTTGTAAAAGAGCGTTCATACACGTTTGTGAAGGGCGTCAAAGGGTCCGGATTGCTTTTTACTTTACCCGAAGATGTCAGGAGAACCTCGCTGGATATCCAAGAAGGCTCGATTGGCGCCGACGCATTCAATGTGCTGATCATCAAGAGCGAAGCCGCTACAAAATCATGGGACAGAGCGCAGGATAAACTGAAAAACCTCCAGGAGCTGAACTATCCAAGTCTTCAGCAGATCCGTATTCTTGTGGACAAGTCGGTCAATCCCTCTGAAGTGTTAAAATCCCTGGAGGCTCTAAAAGCCACAGCCGGCAAAGTCGATGGATACAAAAAAGCTGTTTCTTCCGAACGCTTTGACCGAATGATCTTGGCTGCAAATACCGACGCCGGAAACAGGGAAAAGGATGCTTTTTGGCTTTCGCAAAAATCGAAAGAGCTGAATGTTTTCTTCAAGGAACAGATTACCAAGAAGACCATCCGTATGGGAAAAAATGACTACGAGTTAAGTCTCCAGGTTTCTGACGATGGCATGGTTAGGGTGGAAAAACCTTATCCCCATTATCTGACAAAGACGGAACTTAAGGAAATGACGGAACGGATCAGAAACGAATGGCAAGCTGTTCCGGTCTTTTCCTTTATCCAAAAGTATGCAAGCGATCATTACCAACGGATGGAAGGGATGCTTCTTTTGCCGGGCGTCAAGGCGGCAAAAGAAGAAAACTACCTGAAATACCCAAAATCCGTGCTCATTTGGAAGAGCTCTTTAGAAGGTGCAGAAATCATGATGAAAAATCTGGTACCGGAGGATAAGGACTATGCCAAAAAAATTGCCGATGTGGAGCGTCTTCTGCCCGGGATCGTTTTGCCCGCACCCGAGAAGGTTGTTGGCTATGTGATGGAAGACAATGGCGGAGTCATTCATTCTCTGGAGCATCCGATGGGGCGACAGTATGAAAAAATCTATAAAATGGTGAGCGCGTCTCTGGATAGACGGCTGGATTATCTTCTGAAGGAACGCTCAGTTGGGCAGCAGGAGATGATGGAAGCGGAGAAAAAGCGTACTCAGGAGGAGGCACGGAAAAAGACGGAACAAGACGGAATGATGGCGCAGGAACAGGCAAAGACACAGAAAACCAACCAGGTCCATGAAGATCGTGTAAAAGCATTTTACGCTCTCTTCAAGGAAGCCTACGAAGAAAGAAACGACTCGCAAATTATCAGCATGCTGAGCGATAAATGGCAGGCCAATGATGGTTCAACGCTGTCCGACCTGCAGATGAATCTTCGCCGAACTTTTAAAATGTTTGATGAAGTCAAATATAATATTCAAAACCTTTCGATGCAGCTTGTCGGATCAGGAAACGGTTATTCAAATTATCTTGTATCCTATGACGTTACCATAACCAGCCGGATTTACAAAAGAAACCTGCGGCACGAGGAGAAATCCAGCATCAATGAAGAGGTGACCATCGAAGGGTCCGGTAATCCCAAAATATCGAAAACCCTGGGAGGAAGGTTCTGGTACGTTCATTAAGATAAGATTACGGTTTACGGAAAATTTAAACCGTCATAGGATGCGCCTTGAGTTTTTTGTGCAAAGGAGGACGCGATGATATGTCTTAGCCGTTTGACGGGAACTCTTTTTTTTGCCCTTTTCCTTTTGGCGAGTTCTCCGGGTGTTTTTGCCCAGGATTCCTCTCTGGGAAAGGATGCGCAAACAACAAAGGAGTTTCTCAAAAAACAGGCATTGGATGCCGCCCAGGAAAAAGCATCAGACTATATCAAGGGCAAGGTTCAGGAAAAGGTTGAAAAAAAAGCGCCGGAAGTGATCAATGCCGCCTATAAGAAATATCCGGTTATTGCCAAATTCACAGGCAGCAAGGATTTTTCGGCATTGATGAAGGATTATGACCGTTACAGCAACGCATACGGAAAACTTTCAACCCTGAACGGTCTTCTCGAACAAATTGCGGCAGGCGATACCGGCGCAGCGGCCTATGCCTCCGTTAAAGAAATCATCACCAATCTCTTTCCTCCCGCTAAATACATTTACGGATATGCGGAAGCGATGAATAAAGTTCTCACCTCTGTCTCGGATGCCGTGGAAAAAAACAACCTGGATTACATCAGAAAAGAATTTTACAGGGATGTTTTGTCAAAGTGCCGGGAAGATTGTTCACGCGCCGACGAGGAGGCTTTTGCCAGGAATATGGGCGAACGAATGCTGACGGATGGTGGAGAATATGGTCTGGTAGCCTGGTATTGCAAGGAAGGAGGTGCGGCGGCTTTGCCGAAATGCGGAAGTATCTGCGTATCCGGCCCCTTTGACTGGTCAAAAAGAAGAAGCTTTGAGAATTCGGGGTGCGAGCCGTATGCAGTCATGAGTTTTATCAGGATGGATCCGGCGATACGCGGAGCCGTAACGCTTCATCATCAATTGCGCCAGGCGATCGAGGATGTGGGAAATATGCGAAAAGCCCTTGAAGAAGCGCAGGCTTATGTGAAAAAAAACCTGCTGCTTTTTGAACAGGAGCAGGAAAAAAATCTTACGGCCCGGGAAAATTTACAGGAGGAAAAGAAGAGGGTATCCGGAGAACGTGTGGCTGTGGCGAAAAGACCGGAGAAGTGTGACGAGAGCTGCGACCGGCAGATCCGTTCTGCCTTAGAGAGATACGACACTCTCGGTAAGGAGATTGATGACAGGCGGGCGGCCATTCTGCGGCGGGAAAAGGAGCTTGGCCGGGAAATGTTCACCAAAAACAGTGAGCTGAAATATACTTTCCCGTCCGATGTCAAGTTGGACCCGGGTAAGCCGGTCATTGATGAAGAGCAGGTGGACTTTAACGGCCGGCAGGCGGAAAGCCTGGATCGGTTGATTGGCAATACGGAAAAATGGCTTCAGATCCGTCCTATGCAGATTGAAATCTTCGATGCCAGAATATCGGGACTTCAGGGGCTGGCCGGTCTTTACCAGGAGCGCCAAAATCTAATGATGCGTTATGGAGACAGTTTCTGCATCGTGCGTCGGAATTGCCGGTACGATTTGACGGTAACCGTAAATGCTCCCCGAATGCTTGAAGCCGAAATCCGGGAGGTGGAAATTCAGAAACAGGAGGCCTTGGATGAAGTCAGCCTGGTACAGACCAATCTGGCCGGGTATAAAAAGTTGAAGGATCAATATCAAAGAGCCTTTGATGGAGGGCTTCGCAAGGCAAAAGAGACGCTGGACAAGGAAATCGAGCCTGCTTTTCGGGAATATGAAAAGGCGAGCAGGGAATTTGAAAGTATCGAAGAGGACATTCGCGTCTGCGAACAGGAGAAGCTTGTCCAGATCAATGTGGTTCTGGAGCGGATTCGGAGCGCTAAAGGTCTGGTCGATATTGATACCGTCAATGCCCAGTCGCAAAAAGACATGGCCGAATATGAACGTTTGCGGCAAAGACAAATTCAGCTTGCGGCGAAAATAGACGACCAAAAGAACAAAATTGAATCCATTTCCCGGACAAAAAAAATTCAACGTTCTTCCAGATCGCTGGGCTATCAGAATAAATCCGTATTTTCCAGAAATGCCCGCGTGGATTTGAGCGGTTCGCGGTTCAGCCTTTCTGACTATCTGAAATATTTTGCCGAGGCAAACCGTTATGTCGCAGATGCCTGTGCTCAAAATTACGGTCAGGCAATGAAAATGATGCCCGCTGATGAACTGAAGATGATCGTGATGCCTGATCAGGAAATCCGGAAGCTTCAGGTTGCCCTGCACGAACTGACGGGTGAAGCGGCTGTTTCCTCGATTCGAAACCGTGCGGCGGCGAAAGCCAGAATAAAGGAATTTAACGGCGCCTACAGCGCTTATCAAACGGATCTTGGAAGCCACATCCATTATGGGGACTGGAAAATCGATTCCGTGCTGTCCCAAGAGGCAAGAGAGGCATTGAACCGGCTGTCTTCCTTTTCTGACAGGCATCTGCGCCCCCTTCTGGAGAAAAGATCAGCCAAAATGAAGGAGAAAGTAACGTATGGCCATCCGGAGATAGGTCAGGGAGCGCAAACACTTCACGGCGCGGTTCGTTTAAGGGATACGGATGTCCGGGACGGATTTGTTCCCTTTCGAATTCCCGTATCCGGATGGGGAATTGCCGGCGCCGTTGTCAGCGTTTCTGCTCAGGGGCAAAATCTTCCCTTGAAAATCGCAACTTCCATGGCGGAAGGCCGGCCCATCGCCGAATATACGGCGATGATTTCGGTAAAGAATAAAAAAGACGTTGAGGTTTCCTACACGGTCGGGAACTGGACCTATGCGCTTGTCCTGCATCCGCCTGCCGGCGCTTCTCTTTCTCAGGAAAAGATCAGAAAGATCAA
>DAOLNX010000121.1:0-7501 GCA_035416785.1 Smithellaceae bacterium
CGAAAAAAACGATTTTTTCGCCCGCAAGCGAATACAGAGCGGCGCCATGGACACCATGTGTCCGTTCATGCTCCCGGGAAAAGTTCAGAAACTCGTTCATGGAAGCCAGAATGACCTCGGCGCGGACGAAGGGCAGATGCCGGCAAATCTGGTGAATAGACGGCAGGCGGTTTTGCGCCTGCCCGCCCGCGGCGGATATGGTTTGGATCCGGTCAAGTTTTTCGGCAAGGAGGTTGTCTTTGACTAAAAGCACATCAACCGTCAGATCTTCCTCGTCGATGATCATGGTTTCTATGGCCGCCAGTCCGGAAACCAGCCCTTCCGTAATCAGATAGCCCGTGACATGCTCTCTAATGTAAGTTCCGGAGCAAGCCATGGAAATAAAAGGCTTTCCATTGATTTTCACCGTCAGGGCATATTCCGCAGAGAAAGGCAAAGACACTTCCTGGAGCGCGCCGTCCCGGTATTCCAACAAATCAACAATTTCATAAGTCGGCAAAGTCATGGCATCTTTGTATCAGGAATAATTCATGTTGACAAGACTCGGGCAATTTTTCTACATTGCGCCTCGCAATAAAACCACCCGGGAGGAAGAATGCTGAACCGTTTGGAAGCTGTGTTGGTGATTGTGGATATTCAGGAAAAGCTTTTTCGTGTCATGAAACGGCAGGAATCGCTGATTGGCAATACCATCAAACTTATTCAGGGCTTTCAGGCACTGGATATTCCGATTCTGGTAACAGAGCAGATTCCGGCAAAGATCGGGCCGACCATTCCAGAAATTTCGGAAAAGCTGGCGGGTGTTTCGCCGGTTGCCAAGGAAAGCTTCAGTTGCTGGGGCGAACCGGCTTTTCGCAGCCGGCTCGAATCGTTGAACCGTCGGCAGGTTGTTTTGACCGGAATTGAATGCCACGTCTGCGTTTATCAGACGGCGCTGGACTTGATGGCCAATGGCTACAGCGTTCATCCGGTCACGGACACGGTCTCGTCCCGAACTTCGGCCAACCGGAAGATCGGCCTTTCCTCCATGAAAAGCGCCGGCGCACATCTCACCTCCACAGAGACGGTTTTGTTTGAACTCCTGCGCACCGCCGCCTGCCCGCAGGCAAGGAATATCTTTAAAATTGTGAAGTAAAACAAAGGAATGGACATGCTGAACATTGAACAGTTCCGCTACGGGGACAATCTGGCTTATCTTCTTTACGGAGGCGCGGAAGCGATGGCCATCGACGGAGGCGCCTGGCTGGAAATACTAGATTTTCTTGATAAGAATAAGTTACAACTCCGGTATGTCACCAACACGCACCGTCATTACGACCACACGCCGGGCAATGAACATCTACTGAAAAAAAACAAAGCCGTTTTTCTGGATTGCGCCAAATTGGCCGATGGCGAAGAAATTGAGCTGAACGGAGACAAGGTCGTCGTTTACCGGACGCCGGGGCATTCCACCGATTCGGTTTGTTTTCACACCGGTAACAACCTGATTACCGGCGACACGTTATTCAACGGCACAGTCGGCAATTGTTTTTCCAGCGATATGAAAGGGTTTTTCCATTCCATCCAGCGTCTGATGTCCCTGCCGGACGATACGCGCGTTTTCGCGGGCCACGACTATGTCCGTGATTCGCTGGCCTATGCCCGGCATCTGGAGCCGCAAAATCAGGACATTGAACGGTTTCGTCAATCTCTCGACCCGGATTTTCTGTATTCCACACTGGCCCAGGAACGTCTGATCAATCCCTATCTGCGGTTCAACGAGGAGAGCATTATCCAACTGATTGTCCAAAAAGGTCTGCCGCACGAAACGGAATGGGAGCGCTGGAATTCGCTGATGTCGATTGATTAATGATTATCTGGTTGCTTTCAGCCTATTGATTCATCACAAAATCATATACGGGTACTTCTATTTTCCGCACAGGACAGAGTTTCTGTCCAGCGATTCGAAGTAATTCGTCTGTCACCTCAGGTGCGTACATCCTTTCACCGCATTGGTCGCAAACATATGCAGGCACGTTCTCGATAAAGAGGTAACGGTCATCTTCCTCGTAGGCAAAGGTCACCGTTGCTTTAACCGGTTGCCCGCCGCAAAATGGGCACTGCATAATCTCACCTCCTTATTCTCCCGTCAATCCATTCCAGCGGATCGGGTTCATAAACTGTAATTATCACTACTACCGGCGGGAAAGCAACCTGGATGTGAAGGGGCTTTCCCTCGCCCGTTTTCCCATAGACAAGACAACTCGGAGAGTATTTGTCATGGGGATAATCCTCGATGATCTCCCCTTCAAGGATAACCTCCTCGATCTCCTTTCGCGATACGGATCTTCGGATCATCCGTTTGACGGCATGCTCAAAAAATCTATATTGGCCTTCCCTTATGTTATCCCGAATTACATCCAAAGTCATCTTCTATAATGTCCTTCTTTTACAGCGTAGAGGGCTTCGCCCTCCACCCGACCAAAAAAGAAAAATAATCAAATAACCTATTTGCCGGAACGTACCGGGAGAGCCCGGGTACCACTGTCCCAGGACTTGGGAGTCCAGTCCCGGCTGCCGCCGCGGCCGAAACCGAAGACGGCAGCACCACCGCTACTGCGCGTCTCGGACGCCCACGGGCAGCACATTGTTATCTCAATTAAATCGGTGACATGGTAACCATGACGATTTTTCTTGTTTTTGTCATAAAGGTTCGCCCGTTCATCCTGCGTCGGCATCCGCCAGTCTGAATATCCGCCGCCACGGTAATTTTCGCAATAGGACTTTGCGTCATACCATTTGATGTCGCTTCCATTGTCCTTCGCTTCCCACATGAGGTTGGTGCTTGTGTCCAGAACCGTCCCGTTGCTATAGGCAATAAAGCGGCCATCTCTCCTGATCTCCTGAGCAGTGGATGCGGAAGGGCGCGACACCATGGCAAGGGTCTTTTTCGCCTGCTGCCGCTCCAGCTCCGCCTGACGAGCTGCTTCCTTCTCCGCTTCTAAACGTTCTTTTTCTTCAGCTATCTTTTGTCTTTTCTCATCAAGGGCTTTCTTTCTGGCAAACGCGGCTCTCTCTTCCTCCAGGCGGCGCTGCTCCGCCTCCAGCTTGCTGTTCTCATCGTCGAATTCATCTGCCGGCGATGTTTTGGCAACACCTGTTTCGGTTTTGTCTATTGACGGTTTTCCCGAACCGGGCAGGAAGTAGAAATCCCCCTCCAGGGAAGACAACTCCCAGGGTATCTGACCTGTCTCTTTTTTTACTTTTCCGCGCACTTTCATAAACAGGTTACTTATCGATAGTCCGGGTTTGTCCATATTTTCCAGAAGCGCCTTTGTGTAAGGGCTGTTTCGTCCATCGCCGTCTCTTGCGACTTGGTTGCCGCCTGTTGAATAGGAAATGAATGTCCCCGATGGGGCATTGCTGATGATCGCCAACCCGCGGGCGGCATTACGAAAACTCCGGGAAAAAGGATTATCCCGGCAGGCATCCAGAATAACAATATTCAGACCGTTGTCAGCATTTTCCATTTCGGCAAGAACCATGTCCGCGTTGACGGACTGAAACCGAATATCCGATTCTTTCTCGATCCGGGCATTGACCGGCAAAAAATAATTTACTCCGCCGATTTGTATGCCGTGGCCGGCATAATAAAACAATCCTACGCCACGGGTCTTTTTTAGCTGACTGCCAAATTCCCTGATCAATTCATCCATTTCTTGCAGTTTGGCATTTTTCTTGAACATCACGGAAAAACCCAGCTTTTTGAGCATGGCGGCCATATCCGTGGCGTCGTTGACCGGATTTTTCAGTGGACCGGAACTATAGGCGCTGTTGCCGATAACTAAAGCAATGCGCCGTTCCGGTGTCGCAAATAACGATGATGGATTGAATAAAGCCAGTGCAACGAAAACAAGTAAGATTCTCATCAGCAAGGTTTTCATCGAAATGTCCGCCTTCAGGGAGGATTGGTGGTTTTTTGATACTTCATTCCAGACAAATTTGCAAGGTCTGCCCAGGAAACGGAAGAGGAGCGCTGGACATCCCTGATGTCTATGGATTAACTGGAGGAGGAGGTAAAGCAGCGCTATGCTGATGGTGGATTCTTCTGTGGGAAAGAGCCAAAACCAGACCACCCAGCCCGCAGGTGATAGAAACAATCTTAATAATAATGCCGATATAGAAAGGCGCCCAGCCCAAAAGCCAAAGCAGGCTCAAACCGATGAGCGTTTCCCGGGCCAGTGACTTTCCGGCACTGCGAAAAATGCGGGAAACAATAAAACGGCCGACCAGCGCCCCGAATGCGATAAAGCCGATAATGGCGGCCAGAAGCAAAGCGGCAAATGCGGCCGGTATCAGAAAAATGCCGACAATGGATATGGCCAGCAGCATGAAAAAAGGGACAATCAAAAGCGTGGTCAGAAAACCCCAGAAAAATGATTTTGCTTTATGTTCCTGGATGGCATCGGCGACAGCCGTCAATGCACCGGGAATGAGCAGGGTTATAAACAGGGCAATAATCACAATGATGGCGAAAAAGCACAGGGAAATCACATCCAGAATCAGCGACCAGCCGGAAACTTCTCCCCGTATCGCGGAAGAGAAGGCGTCCGAAAGAGTAGAAGAATTGATTTCGGTAATATCGCCGAAAACAAGGGCGCCGCTGCCTCTGGCTACGACACCGCCCATCACGATCACGTTTCCGCGAACAACTGCGTTATTAGTCAGAACGACCGAACCGCCAATGGCCAGAACATTTTTTTCCACCAGACCATTGACGGTAATCTGCCCGCCGACAGCGACGGCATTATCCGTCCTCTGGCCCCGTTCCACGGTAACATCCTGACCAATTCCCAAGGCCGTTTTGGCTTCAACGGGCCAGGACCAGACTGTCAGCGCCGTCAAAAAAAGAATAAATATTAATTGCTTGCGCTTCATGACTCCACCTTGGCGGTATTTTGCGTCTTTTTATGTTTCCAGACATAAACCGCAATCAGGATGGCGCTGAAAATCACAACGCCGATGACGGCTTGATGAGAATATTTCATGATGAGGGCCTGCTCCTTACCGATAAAGTAGCCAATCCAGGTCAGAATCGTGCACCAAATGCCGGCTCCGGCCAGCGTGTAGAGGGAAAAACGAAAATGATTCATTCCGGCAATGCCGGCAGGGATGGAAATCAGATGACGGATAACCGGCAGCAGACGGCCGATAAAGGTGGATATTTCACCATGCTTCAAAAAAAAACTTTCGACTTTGGCGAACTTATGCTCGTTGATCCAGACATATTTGCCGTATTTCAACACCAGGGGACGTCCCAGCCAGCGGGAAACAAAATAATTCGCATACGCGCCTACCAGACTTCCGAAAGTGCCCATGAGAATGACGATCCAGATGTTCATTTTCCCCTGGTGGGCGAGATAACCGGCGGGCGGCATCACCAGTTCACTGGGCACAGGAATGACGGAACTCTCCATGGCCATCAGAATAAAAATGCCCGGATAACCCATGGCGCTTAACGTGTTGAGCAGGTAGTTAATCAGATCGTGCAATCTTCATCCTTTACGTTTGCCGTTTTGAAACATAAGACAAACCAATACTATATAGTAAAATCAAGACCTTATAAAGGAGACGTTTTTCCGGCAATGCCCTTCGGTTTCTTGACTGAAGGATCTCTATATCGGGTTTAGGGTAAACGTGTCAACAGGAAATAAAAGTAAAGTTTTCAAAGGCGTTTACCGATAAAACGCGTGAAGACTTTTTTTGTGGGAGACTATCATGGATAGGCGTATCGCATCGGCAACAGTAGATTATTTATTTACCACAGCAGCAACAAACTCTCAGGCAAGAATGGATTCTCTGGGTGCGCAGGCGCTCGGACAGGGAATTGATCACTTTCAAGCGGAAAGATATGATCAGGCCATTATTTCTTTTCGCAAAGCAGCGGCTCTGTCTCCGTCAACCGGCAATGCTGCCAGCGCCTTCGATTATATGGGTCAGGCCTATCTGAAACAGGAAAAAACTGATCAGGCCATTAAGACCTACCAGGAAGCCATACGACTTTTTCCATCGGACGAAACTTTCCACAGAGCGCTCGGAGATATTTACATTCAGGAAGAAAAAACAGAAGAAGCCATTCAGCAATATGAGCAAGCGGTCAAGCTCAATGTCAACGACGCGGAATCCAGCTATTCGCTGGGCCAGGCCTATCTCAAGACAGGCGAGCTGGACAAGGCCAGACAGCAGTTCAACAATGTCGCGCGCATCAGCCCAGCCAGCGCCACCGGATATTATGGATTGGGACAGGTGGCGCGAACCGAAGGTGACACGCAAACGGCGATTGACTTGCTGACCAAGTCCATCAGTGTCAATAAAGATTTTGAAATCGCCTATGTGGAGCTGGGCTCCGCTTACGCCGACGCAGGTGATTTTCAAAAGGCAGACGAGATGCTTTCCTACCTGGAATATAAAAATTCCAGCAAAACCATTGAATTACGAAGCTATATCACCAACGCTCATGCCCCCCGCATCATGATGGCGCAAGCCAACGACGGATTCAACACAGCGTTTGGACCGAAAACACAAGTATCCAGTCTGTCTTCCAAACTGGAAGATCCCGGCAGTTCCAAGCTTTTTTCCATGAATTTCGCTTTTTCCAAGGATATGGACGAAGCCTCCATCACCAATACCCGCAACTGGACGATTTCACGGGCTAATCTTAGCGAAAACCGCGGCATCTATAACAATGGCCTGCCCATCTCGGCTAAGGAAGAAATGCTATCCCTGCGGCCCGCTTATGTCACCTACAACAAGGATAACAACATGGCCACCGTCTATTTCTCGGTGGATCAAAACGCAACCGCTGATGCGACGATTGACCCCAAACACATTGTCTTCAAATTTTCCGGCCTCGACGCTTACGGAAAAGCCATGGACGCCTCTGCCGATGAATACGCGGGTTTCTCCGGCGTCGCCTGAGATTCGGATCGTCCGGTTGACGCGTGGCTTCCTGAAAGAGAGCAAAAAGCTTTATCTCTTTCTTCATTCCTCTTTTGATTTTCTCTCTTCTTTTCCAGACAATAGCACATCCAGCGGATTTTTCGGCGCATGGGACATATCGCGCAAAACATGCGGGTAAATCATGGTCGTTTCCACATTCTTATGTCCCAGCAGTTCCTGAACCTCACGGATATTGACGCCGTTCATCAATAAATGCATAGCAAAGCTGTGACGTAAAGTATGAGCGGAAGCGTTTTTGGGAATGCCCGCTTTTCTGATTGCTTTTTAATCATTTCCTGGATGGCGGAATCGCCAATATAATGACGGCGCACTTTCCCGGCACGAGGATCAACCGAAAGATTATTGGCCGGAAAAACATACTGCCATGCCCACTCTTTGCCCGCGTTGGGGTATTTCCGGCCAAGGGCGTCGGGGAGTTGGACTTCCCCGTGGCCGCCTGCAAGATCGCTTTCATGCAGTTTTTTCACTTCGGTTAAATGATTCTTTAATTGCTCTTTAACCG
>DAOLNX010000122.1:0-7445 GCA_035416785.1 Smithellaceae bacterium
CGCGCCCGGACGGAACTACAGACCCGAACTGCGCGCTGCAATTTGTTTACAGGAGAGAAAAGCCCGACGTATTTCTTACGCCCAGCGCCATATGAGGCCCTTGTCACTCACCTCGACTTTCAAGTAGCCACGATGAATGAAATCGTGGACGGTTTTCTCAATTAACTCGGGATCGCCGGGAAGGGCGTTTTGTATTCTTTTCGCCAAGATGTCCGCGCCTGCATCATCCCTCCCCTGGCCTGACCCGGCATCGATAAAACCATATTTTTCCACCAGATCTTCTTTAAGAATTTTAAAGGTCATGTGCATCCGCTGATTTCCCTCCACCCGCATGTCGTCATAAGGAGTGTTTCTGCCCGTCTTGTAATTCTCGACTACTTTTTGCCAGTCGCTGTTGACTTCGTTATCGTAAAGGGCGACAAAATCCCGGATGTCCTGCGGAGAAAGTTCCGATGTCCTTACAATCGCGTCGTTTGCGTCATATTTGGACCAGTCACGGGTGAGAATTTCCAGGTCATATTTATGAATTTTTTCACACAAGGTTGTTCCGGGAAAGGGTGTCAGATAATGATAACCATACTGAATATCAAGCGATTTGGCAAATTCCGCCGTCTGCCGCAGCGTTTCTCTGGTTTCTCCTGGAAGTCCCACCATAAAGGATGCATGCGGGATCATCCCCGCCTGCTTGCACATGATAACGGATGTCCGAACCTGATCCAGTTTGATACCCTTGCGTATTCTTTTGAGCATCTCCGGATTGCCCGACTCCACGCCAAAGCTGACGCTGTCGCAGCCTGCGGAAGCCATGGCATCGAACATTTCCTGGGTCACGGTATCGACTCTGGCAAATGCGGACCAGATAAACTTTAAATTCCTTTCTTGGATGCCATTGCAGATGATTTTGACACGTTCCGTATCCGACGCAAACAGGTCGTCAGCAATGTTGATTCGCTCGTATCCCAAGCCGAGAATTTCCTCGATTTCATCCAACACCAGTTTCGGAGAACGTCGTCGCACTTTCGCGCCGACCATTTTCCGTCCCACGCAAAAAATGCAGCCATGCGGACATCCACGACCGGTGATCATGCTGACGGAAAATCCCAAAGCCCGGTAACGCGAAGAGGATAAAAGACGCCTCAACGGCATGGGAACATGGTCAATATCCTGAATGAGATCCCTTCTTCCGTTACGGATAATCTGCTCATCCTGCCGATAGGCAATTCCTAGAACGCCCGGCCATTTCTCCCTGTCAAACATCAGAGGCACAAATTCGACAATCGTATCATCTGCCTCGCCCAGAAAAACGACATCGATTTCCGGATAATGTTTCAGGGTTTCTTCCGCTGTAAAGGAAACGTGGGGTCCCCCGATCATTGTCAGAATATCGGGGTTGCAGCTTTTCACATCACGTAAAATCCGCTGTGCATCATAGAAATTCAGTGTAACGCAACCGGCGCCAACAGCGTCCGGCTGGAATTCCGCCAGTTGAGCAGCCAGTTTTTCTCTGGAATAGGATGATATAATGTAATCAAAAATCCGCACTTCGCAGCCCGCCTTTTCAAATGCGGCGGCAACATAGGAAATGCCAAGCGGCGGGGATGGAAACTCTTCCAGAGGATAAGGGGCCGCAATCACTGCAATACGCATGGTTTAATCTCCTTTTCTCGGAAAAAGCATCGCCCGGAACCAGCCGATCATCGTGTTGCCTTTCATGGTATCACGATTGATCTCCTCAAACTCCGCAGCCAGCTTGGCGGGATCGGAAAGCCATTGTGTTCTTGTTTTGATTGGCTTTTCCAGGTCCAAATATTTGATGACACGTGCCGGATTGCCGGCGGCAATGGCGTTGGCGGGAATATCTTTCACAACGATGGAACCGGCGCCGATGACGGCGTTGTCTCCGATGGTGACGCCCTTGCAGATGATGGCGTTTTCTCCCAGCCATACGTTATGGCCAATGACTACCGGCCGGGATTTGCCAACAGGCATGCTCCGATCGTATAAATCATGCCAGTCAGCGTCACTGATGCTGACATTTTGCGCTGTCATGCAGCCGTCCCCCATAGTTATGGATGTGGCCGACATGATTCTTGTTCCGGGACAAATGAGACAGCATCGACCGATTTCAATTCTTCCCGAGCCTTCCCAGATGGGCCATACGGTAAATCTGACTTTTTTATCCGGTGTGGCAATCACGGTGGAACAGTCTCCCAGATAAACCGGCCCCCCGAAAATTTCCACCTGCCAGGGTTTCATAAACACAAGCCCCCGGCCATAATATTCAAATTGAGGCGCCAGAAAATACCGAGCGTATTTTTTCTGAAATCTCTCATAAAAATGTTTAATGTAATATGGACGATAATCCCTTCTCAATGCCGCACCTTGATCAATGTGGATGAAAATAATAACGAGTCAAGACGTTTTGCGGATCATCATCGCGAATCCGAATGGAAAATACCGCAAAACTCAGGAATTTTCACTGATTTTGGAAAGCCCAAAACTTGTGGCTGAAGATTTTTCCCGCCGGTGTCAATTCATTGAGAGCATCCCAGGCCAGAAGGACCGCCGCCGCCGTCCAACCGGTTTTCTCTTCAGGATAAATGACGCTATCGGGAAAGGTCACCCCCATCCAGTAAGAGCCGTCCGGATAACGTTTATCGTCAAGCCAGCTGAAAATCGTTTTAGCCCGTGTATCGTCGTCAATCGCCGCCAGTGTCAGGATAAATTCCGACGTTTCAGCCATCGTAACCCAGGGCCGGTCGCTCACGCAACGAACTCCCCAGTCGGGCACGACAAATTTATCCCAGTAGTGATCAATCCGCTTTTTCGCCTCATCGCCGCTGACCGCTCCGCAAAGAATCGGATAATACCAATCCATGGAATAGCGGGATTTAATCATGTTAAAAAGGTCCGGCCTGTTTCGGATCGCCTCACCCAAAGCCTTCTGGGCCTTTACCCACTTCGGTTTACTTTTGCCTAGCCGTTTTGCGATGGCCAATGCACATTTCAGACTCATATAAATTGAACTACAGCCCGTCAAGAGCGCCATTTTGTCGATGGCGCCTTCCTTGTTTCTGGCCCAATAGATTTCACCATCCGGCGCCTGCATATTAACGGCGAATTGTATGCCGCGAGATACGGTCGGCCACATTTTTTCAAGAAAATTGGTATTACCCGTGATCAGATAGTGATGATAGACGCCCACGGCAACATAGGCGGCAAAATTTGTTTCTTTCGTGGAATTGATGATGGTTCCATCTTTGATTTCCGACCACCAGCTACCGTCGTCTTGCTGGGTATCCATCAGCCAGGCATATGCGCGCTCTGCCTGACTGAAATAACCCGCAACGCTCAACCCCATAGCGCTTTCAACATGATCCCACGGATCTGTCTTGCCTCCTTGTGACCAGGGGATCTCTCCGCTATCCTTTTGAAGTCCGGCAATAAAATCGGCGACTTTTTCCATCTCGATGGGTTTGGCGGCTTCGCTTAAAGAAACATTCAATTCCATTTTTTCAACCTTTTGTCAGATAAAATACGATACTCTTACCAATCAGCGGATTCAAAGCCTCCTCCAGAAACCGCACTCCCCGGGGCTTGCAGAACATATCCCATACCAGAAACCTGTGATAAAGCTTCACGAAAACATTTTCTTCATTCTTCGTGCCCACCAGACATTTCAGCCACCAGTAAGGCGCGTGGAGGGCGTGCTTGTAATTGATTTTCCAGCATCGAAGACCATGACCGGCCAGCATTTTCTTGAGGTCCCGCTTTTTGTAAATCCGAATGTGACCGCCTTCTTCCCTGGAATACTCGGGAGAAATCATCCAGCAGATCCGTTCGGAAAAATATCGCGGAACACTCACCACTAAAGTCCCTTTGGGCTTTAAAACGCGAACCAGTTCTTGTACGGCGGTTTCATGTTCCGGAATATGTTCCAGAACTTCCGAACAGATCACACAATCAAAATATTCATCCGCAAATGGAAGCTTCGTAATATCGGCACAGGAAACGGAATAATCCAAAGAAAGAGCATCCGGCATTTCCTTTAACGCTTTCACGGCGCCTTCCACGTCGGAGGGATTACGATCAATCCCCAGAATTTTCAAACCCGGCAATCTCGCCAGACTCCGTAAATGCCTGCCGCTTCCGCATCCGGCATCCAGAACCGTCGAACCCGGAGGCAAATGCAATGCATGAAAATCAATGGTGATCATGTATGGCCTCCCGATAGACTTTGGTCACTTCCTGGGCGGCTTTTTTCCAGCTGAAAAGTGAGTTGACGCGGGCAAGTCCCGCCTGAGCATATTTTTTTCTTTCTTCGGGAGCATTCAGCAGATGGAGAATGGCATTGGCCAGCGCTTTGGCGTCGGCAGGCGGAACCACAATACCGGCATCGCCTACCACTTCCGCCAGCGCTCCGCCGGAGGTTGAAATCAACGGCACACCACTGGCCATCGCCTCGGCAGCCGGTATGCCAAATCCTTCATAAAGTGAAGGCACAACCGCAATCGTTGATTGGGCATAGTAATCGGCAAATTCCTCATTTTTAATGCGTCCGGTAAATTTCACAATATCGGCAAGGTTCAGTTTGGCCACCAGGTTTTCAATAATACCGTCTTTTTTGGGCTGACCGATCACCGTTAGGGTGATCGACTGCTTTGTCCGAATTTCCGCCACCGCTTCCAGAAGAAAATTCAGCCCCTTCAGGGGAGTATCCGCGCTGTTGGTGACGATCAGCGCATTTTCCGGCCGCCGGTCATTTTGCTTTGGATAGAAAAACTCATTATTGATGCCGTTGTAAACTACCCGGAATTTGTTTTCATCCAGTTTGAATTCCTTGGCAATGTCTTTTTTGGTAAACTCCGAAACGGTAATGATGTGGGAAAACTGGTGCGCTACTTTCAATTGCATATTGATAAAAGAATACCAGCGCCGGACACGGAATTTCTGCCGCACGGTTTTGGCAACCTTGAAATCCTCCTGCCTGTCGATGGTAATCGGATGATGAATTGTGACTACCGTCGGCATAACCTTTTGCGCCAGCCTGCCGATGCCGTAAGAGATGCATTGGTTGTCATGAACAATGTCATAATGATTTCTGTGCTTTTTCAAATAGTCATAAACACGCTCGCCAAAGGTGAAAGGCTCCGGAAAACTGCCCGTACAGACGCTCAAATACTCGTACATGTTGATCGGCTTGAGCAGATCGCTTTTTCTTT
The DNA here is from genome assembly GCA_035416785.1 of Smithellaceae bacterium. Taxonomy (GTDB): domain Bacteria; phylum Desulfobacterota; class Syntrophia; order Syntrophales; family Smithellaceae; genus UBA8904. Next base: position 5,223 of record DAOLNX010000122.1, read on the forward strand.
TCGGATGAAAAAGATGATCCGGATGATAGAGATCAAGATTGGGCATTTTGATCAGCCGGACATTGTCGTCCAGATGAGGATAAGGTGGCCCGGATATGACATCCACCTGATGACCTTCATCGGCGAGAGCTTTGCTTAAATGTTTAATATATACCCCTTGTCCGCCACAGGTGGGATTTCCCCGATAGGTCAGCAGACAAACTTTCAACGGTTTTGCAGATCCAGAACTTTTCACGTACTGGCCCCCTGTACCAGCTTTTGAGAATTATGAAACATGGCGGCAATTTCGTCATCGGACAATCCCGCCCCTCTGGCGATATTTTTCGCCATTTGGTTTCCGACATAATCACCCGGTGCGTGAGCATCGTTATTGAGCACAAGTCGTGCACTCCATTTTCGTGCCATAAAAGCAACACGGCCATTTGTGTAACTATGGCCTTTACGGGTGGTAATTTCCAGAAAAACCCCTTCTTGGGCAGCTAGACAGACCTCTTCGTCTGTGATCAGTCCGGGATGGGCAAGAATATCGACATGGGCGCGGATAGCTGCCAGATTGGTGCCGGGAGGGACAGGTTCTGTGATGGTCTCTCCGTGAGCAATGACAATTTTTGCACCCAGTTTTCGGGCTTCTTCAACCAGTTCGGCCATGTCGGATGGGGCAACATGCGTCAGCTCCACTCCAGGCAGAAGCCGTATTTTCCCTTCTGCAGTGATTTTACGGCAGGTTTTGGATACTCTGGAAATGATAAAATCAATATTGGAATAATCGGCATGATCGGTAATGGCTATGGTTTTGTAGCCTGCGGCATATGCTCTCCTGGCCGATTCGGAAGGAATCAGTTCACCATCGCTGAAAATTGAATGTGTGTGCAGATCAATCATCCAAAATCATCCGTTAAAAACACCGTTAGCCTGAACAAAACTGAATTTGTCTAGCAAATTAAGAACCGGGAGTCAATAAAGATGATTAAATAATCCCGGGAATTCCGTTCATCCTTTCCGGGGTTCCTATGCTGTCTGCGGACACAGGATGTTTTGCCCGTCATTGGCTCTTAAAAAAAAGGGTTTAAGCTGTAATCGCCTAAACCCTTTCTTTTACTGGCTCCCCAGCGCGGACTCGAACCACGGACCCGATGGTTAACAGCCATCTGCTCTACCGACTGAGCTACTGAGGAATATATGGTTTTCAAAGTTCTTTTCTTTGCCCCGACGGGACATCGTTCCATACGGAACGAAAAATTTGCGCCTACATATTACAAGAAAATGCGCTTGTCAACAAATTCGATTCGAAAATGATATATTTTTTTCGAGCTTGACTTTTGCAGCAGGATGTCTTTGAAGAAATGAAATTTTTCATTATTTCTTAGCCGTCGACCGATAGGCTAAAATTCAAAAGCGAGGTGTGTATCATGTTGAAAAGATTGTTATTGTTATGTTCAGTGGTTTGGATGATCTCCTTAATGTCATCCGTATGCCTGGCCAAAGAAGCGGGCGGAATTAACATGCCCGACACTCTGGCTGCCGGTAAAGACACGCTTGTACTAAACGGAGTTGGTGTCCGGACAAAATTTTTCATCAAGGCCTATGCCGGTGGTCTTTACCTGAAGAAAAAAAGCAGTGACGCTCACGCCATCATGAGCGCCGATGAACCCATGGCGATTCGGCTTCACATCACGTCCTCAATGATCACCAGTGACAAGATGAAAGACGCCACTCTTGAAGGATTTGAAAACTCCACAAACGGCAATTTGACGCCCTACAAAAAACAGATTGATACATTTATTGCCGTGTTTGCCGACAGTATTAAAAATAACGACCGATATGACATGATTTATATTCCCGGCGAAGGAACAAAAGTATATAAAAACGGGTCCTTGAAGAGTACGGCCCAGGGATTGGATTTCAAAAAAGTCCTTTTTGGAATCTGGATTGGAGACAAACTGGCTGACGGCAATTTGAAAAAAGTTAAATCGGATATGTTGGGCAAGTAACCATTCATCATTTTTCCTACTTTCCATGCAGGAAAAAGATGATTGCATGAGTATGGATTTGTCATTTCCTCATCAAAACGGCATCCGGAGTTTTTTTCATTTTCCGAATGCCGTTTTTGTCTTAGCTGCAGTTAGAACTCTTTGGCTGGCAAAAAGCCGTTCGTCATCCGTAATCCATTGATCGTTTTCCGTTTTCTAAATTCAGGCGACACAAATATCACGGCAGATTTTC
>DAOLNX010000123.1:0-7411 GCA_035416785.1 Smithellaceae bacterium
AGCGGAAATGAAAACAGGTGAGGGCAAGACGCTTGCCGCGACCATGCCTCTGTATTTAAATGCGTTAAGCGGCAAAGGCTGCCATGTTGTGACGGTCAATGATTATCTGGCCAAACGCGACTCGGAATGGATGGCTCCCGTCTATAAATTTCTGGGATTGACTGTGGGCGTTATCATTCATGACATGGATGATGACGAACGGCGCGCAGCATACGCAGCGGACATCACTTACGGTACAAACAATGAATTCGGCTTTGACTACCTTCGTGACAATATGAAATTCAGCCTCGAGGATTACGTCCAGCGTGAATTCAACTTTGCCATTGTTGACGAAGTGGACAGCATTCTGATTGACGAAGCCCGTACGCCTCTGATCATTTCCGGCGCATCGGAGGAATCCACGGACAAGTACCATAAGATCAACCAGATTATCCCCCGTCTGAAGAAGGATCAGGATTACACCATTGAAGAAAAAAGCAAAACGGTTGTTCTGACGGAAGAAGGTGTATCCAGCGTTGAAAAATATCTGAATGTTCAAAATCTTTACGAACCTCGCAACATTGAAATTGTCCATCACGTAAACCAGGCGCTTCGCGCACATACACTTTTCAAAAGAGACGTGGACTATCTGGTCAAGGACGGCCAGGTGATCATCGTTGATGAATTCACCGGACGCGTCATGCCGGGAAGGCGTTACAGTGACGGTCTTCATCAGGCGCTGGAAGCCAAAGAAAAGGTGAAAATTGAAAAGGAAAACCAGACGCTCGCATCCATTACCTTTCAGAATTATTTCCGTATGTATAAGAAACTTGCGGGAATGACCGGTACTGCGGATACGGAAGCTGAGGAATTCAAAAAAATCTACAATTTAGAAGTTCTGGTTGTCCCCACCAATATGCCGATGATCCGTCAGGACCATAACGATCTGATTTACAAAACGGAGCAGGAAAAAATATCGGCAGTCATTGAAGAAGTGAAAGCCCTCAACAAGTCCAAGCGCCCCGTTCTAATCGGCACGATATCCATAGAAAAATCTGAACTGCTTGGCAAGTATCTGACCCGCGCAGGTGTTAAGCATCACGTTCTAAATGCGAAAAATCATGAAAAGGAAGCGGAAATCGTCGCCCAGGCAGGTCAGCCGGGCCAGGTCACCATCTCTACCAACATGGCGGGCCGCGGTACGGATATCAAACTGGGCGAAAATGTTGCTGAAATGGGTGGACTGCACATTCTGGGTACGGAAAGACACGAAAGCCGACGCATTGACAACCAACTGCGGGGAAGAGCCGGACGCCAGGGAGACAATGGCTCATCCCGATTCTATCTTTCGCTTGAGGATGACCTTCTTCGCGTGTTCGGCGCGGACCGGATTTCCTCAGTGATGGAAACCGTCGGTATTGAAGAAGGCCAACCCATCGAGCACAAGTATATTTCTAAAGCAATAGAAAACGCGCAAAAACGAGTGGAAGGACAAAACTTCGATATTCGCAAGCATCTGCTCGACTATGACGATGTGATGAACAATCAGCGGAAAGTCATTTATGAGCAACGCAAAAAAGTATTGCGTGGTAATGACTTATGGACGGATATTGAAGCAATGGCTGAAGAAGTCAACAATGATTTGATTCATGAATTTGCCGGGGATAAGAAGCATACCGAAAATTGGGACCTCAAAGGCCTTGATGATGCGTTGTTCAAGCAATACCATTTACATTTGAATATCAGCGGCGCTCAGGAACTTCGTTCTCCGGAAGACATCAAGAGTTTTCTGAACGAAAATGTGTTGAAACATTTGCGGAACAAGGAAAAAGAATTCGGTCCGGAGCTCATGACCTATCTTATGAAGGTCATTATGCTGCAAGCTATTGACACTCACTGGAAAGATCATTTGTTGTCGATGGATCACCTGCGCGAGGGGATTGGCTTGCGCGGTTACGGTCAGAAAGACCCGATTCGGGAATATCAGCGTGAAGGATATGCCATGTTCATGGAAATGATCGGCACCATCAAAATGGATACGCTGGAAAAGCTGTGTCTCGTCCGCATTCAACGGGAAGAAGAAGTTGAAGAAATTCGACAGAAACAAAAACAGGATTTTGTATTAAACCGTGGAGAAGATGCGCCAACCAATCAAACCGTTAAGCGAAACAGCGATAAAATCGGGCGCAACGATCCCTGTCCATGCGGCAGCGGCAAGAAATACAAGAAATGCTGCGGCGTATAAGCCTTGAAAAGGAGTAATCAATAAAATGGTAAAAACAACAAGCAGAATAAGCGTTCCCGGATTTCTGGCAGGTGGTGTGTCCGCAGGAATCAAAAATGGAGAACAAAAGGATTTAGGTTTGATCTATTCCACGGTTCCCGCAAAGGCCGCCGCACTTTTTACCAAAAATACCTTTAAAGCCGCGCCGGTACTGATTGACATGGAAAGAATGAAGAGAGGAATTGCTCAGGCCATTTTCACCAACAGCGGCTGCGCCAACGCGGCGACGGGAAAAGAAGGCATGGCGGATGCCCTGGCCGTCTCCGGAGCTGTGGCCAAACAGTTGAAAATCAATGAAGAGCATCTTCTGGTATGCTCCACGGGGGTCATCGGGAAGAGGCTGCCCGTCAAAAAAATCGAAGGCGGCATCGGAAAACTGGTAAAAAGTCTTCATGAATCGGGCATTGAAGATGCAGAAGCGGCCATGATGACCACGGACAAATTCCCCAAGATCGCCATTCGCCGGGGCATTGTCGGCGCCAAAGACATCACGATATGCGGCATCGCCAAAGGGGCAGGCATGATTGAACCGAATATGGCCACGCTTTTGACTTACGTCATGACGGACGCTCTGATTGATGCGAAAGCCCTCAATACCGTCTTTCACCAAGTAATTGATTCCACATTCAATTCCATCAGCGTTGATGGTTGCATGAGCACCAATGACACAGCCATTATTCTGGCCAACGGTCTTGCAGGCAATAATCCGCTGGAACGGGCCCAGGCCAGAATCCAGAGATTTCGCGAGATGCTCACCGACGTCTTGGCAGAATTATCCGCAGCCGTCGTCAAGGATGGCGAAGGCGCCACAAAATTCATCACCATTATTGTAGAAGGGGCAAAATCCAAATCGGACGCAAGGCGGGTGGCCTACTCGGTAGCCAATTCCAATCTGGTCAAAACCGCATTTTTTGGTGGGGATCCCAACTGGGGCAGAATCATTGCCGCTATCGGATCTTCCGGTGTTGCGCTGGAAAAAGAAAAAGTTATCCTGTCCATCGGCAATATGACTGTTTTCGCGCAGGATGCGCCAGTCGTCATCTCGCTTCCAAAATTGAAAGAAATCTTTTCCAGCGGCAACGTGGAGATTCGCATTATCCTGGGAGGAGGCGACAAATCCTATTGCGTTTATACATCGGATCTTTCTTACGATTATGTAAAAATCAACGCCGAGTATTCGACCTGAAGACAAAAACGACCCGGCTTGCCGAACAACCATCCGTATCCATCAGAAAATCCATAAAACGACTCTCTGCGCTTTGTCGCGCTGATTGTTTTATGGCATTGATTTTACTGTTTATTTTCACATTTCCCCTTCCAGCGATCGCAAAAGATCCGGAACTCCCTGTTCCAGATAAAAAGTGGTCCACCCAATTCCATGTCAAGCGTTTCTGGAAAAGCCATACCTCCTACGAATTCGGTAATCCCTTTCCACCCCGGCAGGCGCCCTTAAGCCGGCTGGAATTTCCGATCAACACCTGGTGGATTGGTGGAGAGGTCCGACGCAACTTTTCACGATTTTCGGCGGGACTGGAAGCGCTGGCTGCCATCCCCATGGATTCCGCGGATAATGTTATGAGAGATTCCGACTGGGATGATGAAACTCAACCCAGCGTCAGAACCATTTATTCAGAATCGCAATGCCGCATGGATCAAAGCTACATGCTCCGGGCTGAAGTAGACATGAAAGTCGGAGATTGGATGAAAATTCCTGACTGGCTGGATATTCGTCCCGTCGCAGGGGTGCGCTGGCAGCGGTTTATGCTGATGGTTCATGACGGATACCAAACGGAAATTCAGGGAAATGACATGCCCTTACCCGGTGATTCGATTCGTTTTTTTCAAACCTATTCCCAGTTTTTTTGTGGAATCAAGGTGGCTTGGAATGTACAGAAACTTTTCAAAAGCCTGCCGCTGAAATTCCAGAGTCAGTTGGATTGGGCCTATGTTGACGCAGACAACAGCGATCACCACCTGCTTCGCACGGGAAATCGCTGGACGTATGAAAAAACCACGGGAGATGCCTGGCATTTCTCTACGGGTTTTCAGGCCGCCCTGACGCAAAACATTTCCGCTGGATTGGAATGGGAACATCTTCGTCTGCGCTCAACCGGCACTCATCGTTTATCCAATGATTTCTTCGGCATCAACTTTAGTTTCGACAATGGCGTTGAAGTCTGGTCCGATCAAACCAGCATCATGATGAAACTGGAGTATTTGTTTTAATTTTACTCTGATAATTGCATTACACAGGCGGGCGCGAACAGGCCGGGCTGGCCAGCCAAATTAATTCTTGCAATGCATTCAATAATTTGTATGATGAACGCCAATAATCAACGGAGCGCCTCTTTCTGATGGCGCATTTCATCACCAATAGCAAAAAATGCGAACTCAAAAAAAAGACTGGCCGAGCTGATATCCAAAAGCGAAGAGCTGAAATTTCTTGTCGGTTTTTTTTATTTCTCCGGCATCCGGGAATTATATTCCGCGCTCACGACCAATCCGGATGTATCCATCAAAATTCTGGTCGGCCTGAACGTCGATTACTACAATTACAGCATCATAGAGCAAGCCGACACGGAGCAATCATCCGATGAAGAAAAAGCATACAAATTTTTCGAATCCATCAAGAAATCAGTGAATACCGAATTTTTTGATACGGAAGAATTCTATCAACAGGTCCGCTATTTTGTCGATTTGATCATGACGGACAAGCTCATTATCCGCAAAACATACGAGCCCAATCACGCGAAGCTCTATATTTTTAAACTGGCTCAGGATCAGGTCGGAAAGAACGTTTTATTTATCACCGGCAGCAGCAATTTGACCCGTGCCGGCCTTTCCACGCAAAATGAATTCAATGTGGAAATCAGCGATTACGGTTTTGCCGATGCGGAAGAATATTTTGACCATCTCTGGGAGCAGGCCGTCAAAATTACGGAATATAACGAAACCAGAAAAAAGCTCATTGCTGTCATTGAAAAAGAGACGCTTATCAAGGAAGTATCACCATTTGAAGCGTTTTGCCTTGTGTTGAAAACCTATCTTGATTCTTTTGATCAGAAAAAAGTCAGTGATACGCTTATCTCGATCATGGAAAAAAACGACTACACACCCTATCAATACCAACTGGATGATGTCAAGCAAGCTCTCAATATGATTGATAATTATAACGGTGTCATCATTGCTGACGTTGTCGGTTTGGGTAAAACAATCATTGCCTGTGCCCTTGCCAGGCAATTGGGCAAACGCGGTGTTGTTATTTGCCCGCCCGGACTGGTTGGAGACAGGAATTTGAATTCCGGCTGGAAAATGTATGCCGAACAATTCAAATTAACCGATTGGGAAGTCCGCTCGCTGGGCGAGCTGGAAAAAATCAGAGACTTTGTGAATAAAGTTGACGACATCGAAGTCGTCATTGTTGATGAAGCCCATCGCTTCCGTACTCAGGATACCAGGGATTATGATTTGCTCAAGAATATCTGTCGCAACAAAATCGTTATCCTGCTCACCGCCACGCCTTTTAACAATCGGCCGGGCGATATTCTTTCGCTTTTGAGCCTGTTTGTCATGCCCAATCAGTCCAATATAACGCTGGATGGCAACCTTGTGGATCAGTTTCGGGGATTCAAGGGAATTTTTGACCGTCTGGGTTACATCAAAAAATATTATCATTCAGCCGATGAGAAAAAGCGCGCCAGGGCGCAGAACAATTACAAGGGAATTTTTGGCAAAGATAAAATTGACCCGGAGGAAATCAACCGGCACTCCCGTTATCTGGCAAAACAAATCCGCCAGGTTATCGAGCCGGTCACTATCCGGCGCAATCGCCTGGATCTCACCGGCAATCCCTACTACCAAGATGAGGTTAAAGAGCTTTCCCGATGCGCCGACCCGATGGAATGGTTCTACGAATTATCAAAAGAGCAATCTGAATTTTATAACCGGATTATCGCGCATTATTTTGGTGAGGCGGACGGCAGCGGCGCCAACAGCGGCGGCCGGTTCAAAGGCGCTATCTACAGGCCGTTTGAATACAAGGAAGGCAACGTTGAAAAGCTGGACAGACAGGGCAACCGGCAGTTCATGCAACAGCGCAACCTGTTCGACTTTATGCGGCGCATGCTGGTCAAGCGCTTTGAAAGTTCCTTTGGGGCTTTTGAGCAGAGCATCAGATATTTCCGCCGTATTACCGCCACCGCGCAGGCGTTGATCAATAAAACCGGCGAGTATATTCTGGACCGTTCGCTTCTGGAGCGGATATTTGCCGCCGATGATGAAATTGAAAAACAGTTGCAGGAATATGAAGAGAAAATCAAAGAAGGCGAATATCCCAAAAATCATGAGCGCTACAGGCTGAAAGATTTTAAAGAGCGAGTAATGCCGATCATAATCTGTTTGAAATTAAACCCTTTGTTTCAAGCCTCTTTTCGGAAATTACAATATTCTTTCGTGTGTTATATGGAAGGTCGAATCTGGGAGAAGGCGCTTTAAAATCTGAAGGCATTGATATCAACAAATTTATGGTGCTTGATTCTACATATGATAAAGTTCCACCTTTATTTAACAATGTGGCAAATCATGAAATAGATTCACTTTTTAAGCAGTGTCGTATTGATCCGGAATCAAACATTCCGATAGAGGAACAGGAACCTAAACCCTTGCCGGATCGCGCTGAACTGGACAACATCGTTTTTGACGCGCTGAATTTGACCAAAGATGAACGTAAGGAAGTCTATCGCGCCGTCTGCCGTTTGGTCGCAAACCGCATCAGCAAGGCAAAAAGCGTGTAGAGCGCAATCGCCAATATCGCCGCAATATGATAAACGGCGTGTTCGGTGAACCAGTCATGCAATATCTTGATATAATTGGTTAATCCAATATGATTGAACCAGCAGTGAAGCATAGAGAAATGGATTGACAATTCGTTAATAAATTATGTTATTATACGTATAATTATTTAGAGAGGTGACCATGTTATGTTAATCGAAACCGATAGGATGATTCCTGTTACAAAGCTGCAGAAAGAGTTGACCAAACGTGTTCGCGATATTTCAGAGGGCGGCGGTCCTTTGTTTATTCTTAAAAACAACGAGATGGAGGCTGTTATACTCTCGCCCGCCGAATATGAATATCTGATGAATTTAT